>DAVZGU010000186.1:0-4876 GCA_052274215.1 Clostridium sp.
CCATTTCATTAAGTTTCTGAGCAAGCTCTGCCTGACTCTGCGCCGTAAGTGCTACCTGTTTTATAGCTTCTGTAGCTTCATCCATGCTTTCTTTTATAGCTTCTGAGTCTTCATTAGACTTTTGTGATGTTTGTGACATATCTTGTATTACCCCATTTACCTGTCCTACTGTAGCTGTAATTTCCTCTGACATAGCTGCAATTTCTTCTGACATCTTGCTTACAAAATCCGAATCATTATAATATTGATTTCCCGTTTTACCATAAGCATCAAATTGTTCATTTACATTAGTATTAATAAATTGTAATATATCACTTCCTGTGTCTATGCTACTTTTAAATGCAGTCTGCACCTTTATAATAGTATCTTGAATACCCGTTACGGCTTGTGAAGATTGTTCTGCTAGCTTTCTTACTTCATCTGCTACTACGGCGAAACCTCTTCCCTGTTCTCCTGCTCTTGCTGCCTCTATAGCTGCGTTAAGCGCAAGTAAATTTGTTTGTCCTGCTATACTTGCTATGGTATCCGCCATAACTTTTATATTGTTTACTATCTTCCCATCTTCAATAGCCTTTACCATTTTATCTTGTTTTTCATTATATATTTTTCGAGTTTCTTCTATAGCCTTTTGACTATTATTTTTAACTTTTGTAGCTCTTTCTTTTGATTCATTTGCATTTGAGCTTCCATCCATAGCCTTTTGCGAAAGCTTATTGATACTTAAATCCACCTCTTCAATCGAAGCACTTAATTGCTCTGACGCTGCGCTTGAATCTTGCATACCACCTGCAATATTATTTATAGACTCTCTTATAGTTAAAATTTTAGCAGTTAATTCTTCTACAGTTGCCGAGAGTTCTTCAGCAGATGCACTAAGGCCTTGTGAATTATTTGTAATTCCTTTTATCAAAGAAGCTACCTCATTTTGCATATTATTTATCGATTTATTTAATATTCCAAGTTCATCTTTTCTATTTACATCAAAATCAGAAGTATCCTTTGAGAAATCCCCTTTAGATAAACGTTCTAATTTTTTAATCATAATACCTAATGGTTTAAATGTATTGTTTAAAAATAATACTAATAAAACAATCATTACAACACATGAAAATATTATTGAAAAAATAAATGTTACCAACAAACTCTGTAATGGCTTTGTAACATAACTTTTAGGTACTGCGAACCCAAAAGTCCAATCAGTTGTATTAATTTTAGAAGTAACATAATATTTTTCAACGTTATCATAATCTTTAACAAGATTTACAGTGTTTTTATTTTTCTCAAGTTGATCTGAGATAGAACTAAATCTACGATCCAATACTTTACCAAAGTTTATAGCACCTTTTTCTGATGGTTGAAAATCTTTATTAGAATGTACTATAAAATTTTTATCACTATCAAGAAGAAAGCCATAGGAGTTGTCTCCTGATTTTGCATCTTTGGTTAAAGTTGTTAGATAATCCGCGAATATATCTGCTCCCATAACACCTACAATTACGCCATTAACTTTTATTGGTTTAGCTATTGTGACTACCATCTTTCCTGTAATCGCATCTACATATGGAGACGTAAATATTAATTTATCCATCTGAATAGCTTCTTTATACCATCCCCTGGAAGTACAGTCAAAACCTATAGGTACCTTAGCAGTTGAGTCAGTTAAAAATGTTTTATTAGTAAGTCCCAAATAAAGTGATGAAAATTCCTTATTATTTTCAATCTTTCTGTCGAAGTAAGGTGCTAATGTAACTTTATCATTTATCTTATTAATTTCTAAATCATTACCAATTCCATCAACGAGTTTTCCTTCCATTTGTAACCACCCATTAAAAGTAGCGGCATAAGTATCTGATTGAAACTGAATTTTTGAAAGAGTTTCTTGTGTTAAATTTTGTTTTGAACTATAGTAACAAATTACAGATAGCATAAGTAAACAAGTGGTAGAAATAACTAACGCAATAATTGTAATTTTACCTTTAATTGATTTCATTAATATCTCCTTCTAAGCTAAATAATTAAAAATTAATTTATTAAATTAGAATCTTATAAAATATTTACTAGTAATGTACTATTACATAATATTTTTTATTGTATATAATTTATCGTTGTATATTCTATTATCTTTAGATATTTTAAAATGAAAATTTACTCAATAACTGTTTTAATCCAAATATTGCAATTAATAATGTAAAAGCAATGAGAAAAGCATGTATTACTGGAAAATCATTAATTTAAATTGCACTTATTTATTGAAATATTTAGTTCATATCTTTCTTTTAATGCGCATCATATCAAGTAAATAAATGCTCTTTTATAGGCATTGATTGATAGTTATTTTATAATTTCTACCGTATCAACTAGAAATATCTAATTATTGTTTTATCATTTGATCTAATTATAATATTCCAGTTGGTGAAACTCAGATTTATTCCCTATAATATTTATAATTTACTCATTTGTCCTAATAGTTTTTCAATAAATACATTTACCAATTCAGGGTCAAATTGAATTCCTGCATTTTTGCGTAATTCATCTAGTACAACGTCCTCTGGCAATGCACTTCTATAACTTCTCTCACTAGTCATTGCATCATAGGAGTCTGCTATAGCTATAATTCTTGACACAAAGGGTATCTCATGGTCTTTCAGACCTTTTGGATATCCTTTTCCATCCCATCTTTCATGATGATACAATACATAGTTCGCCATATCGGGTAAATCATTTGCTTTAAGAAGTATTCTATAACCTATTTCTGTATGACGCTTCATTTGTACCCATTCCTCATCTGTAAGTTTACCTGGCTTATTGAGTATACTTTCATCTATAGCTATTTTACCTATATCATGAAGTAATCCAACTGACCTAAGTTCTTCAATTTCATAGTTGGGCAGTTGAAGGGCTTCACCGATACTTTTGCATAGTGCTGATACTCTACGAGAGTGTTGTTCCTGACTTTTGTTTTTTTCATAAAGAGTATTTATCATAGCTTTAATTGTTTTCCCTCTTATACTTGGACCTTCAAGGAGTTTTATCTTATACATATGATCTTCAGCATTTTTAAATATCACTTGAATATCTTCTTCTTCATTATTCTTAGTTCCATACCCTAAAGAAATAGAGATATCAACGGAGCCTACTTTTTCACTTGATGACAGATTAATGATGCGCTTAATTATTTGCTCAGTTTCACGGGAATTAGTTTTAGATAACAAAACAATAAATTCATCCCCTCCAAGTCTGACAATAATATCTTCGTCTCGACACCCCTTGGTTATTATTTTTGCTACTTTCTTAATAAGCTCATCACCCATGATATGCCCTAAGGAATCATTTATAAATTTCAGCCCATTTATATCCCCCATAACAATTGTCAAAGGAAGATTTGTTACTGTATCTAATCTCTTTAACTCTTCTTCGTAAAATCTACGATTGTACAAACCTGTTAGGGGGTCGTGGTAACTTATATATTCTAATTTATTCTCCATTTGCTTACGTTCACTTATATCTCTACATAGTGCATGAAACATTTTTTCTCTTCTAATTATAATTTCAGTTAGCATAATTTCTACTGGGAGAATTACACCATTGCTTTTTTTATACCACCACTCAAATTTGAGTTTTCTGGTGTTTTGAAATGTTTGTATTATTTCAAAAACTTTTTCTTTAGAAATTTTCCCATCTGGTTGTAAGTACGGAGAAATATCCCATACGGATTTACCTATAATACTTTCTTTTGAATCACATCTTAACATTTCAACAGCTGCAGGATTACAATCAATAAACTCATGATTTTTAATAATAAGTATTCCATCTGATGATCCTTCGAATATTATTTTGAAAGTATTTTCACTTGAATTAAGAAGTTCATTTTTTGAATTTATAATATATCCAAATTGTTCATGGATTTTCTTGAACCTATTTATAATAATTTCGTGAACACTAGCAATAACAATAAATAGAATTGCGAATGAAACAGTCTGTGCTATATAATAAATTGGTCCAATGAAAAATAGGAGTGATTTATACCAAACATACATGTTCAGTATAAAGGTCGTTAATGTAATTGCCAGGAGCATACTTCTTTTTATACGCATCATGGATATTATAATTACGATAGTGGATATCGTCCAAACTGTGGCACCAATTAAATAATAAAAACGTATTACCATAAACACTAATACTGCAGAGAAAAGAGCCGAAAAAATATACGATTTTAATCTTTCATTCTTGGTTATTCTAGAGAAAATTTCAAAGCATAAAGAAAATGCCAATAAAAAAAGACTATTTATTAAAACATCTTTTAAATTTTTATGCCAAATAAGATAAATAACTACAAAATTAGATAATGAACCAATTAATAAAATTGGAGAATAAATCATCCTCGCTAAAATATTTTCATATTTCAAAATTATCTTATCCTCATTTATTTCATTCATCTTTTTAATAATATCTAAAATGTTGTGATTTTTCATAATCCTCACTCCGTTAGAATATTTAAAAATATAATTTAAATTTCCACCTTAAGTACCTATTAAGAAACTTGACATACTCATCAAGTTAATTACCAAAACCTTCATTCACATCTCTCATTATTATAATATCGTTTATAATGTGAAAAACGTTACAATATTTCAATAACATAAAATAAATAGAAATATGATTACATCAGTGTATTTATTTTATAAAGCCTATCTTCGCTGAAAATAAATTTATCACCTTTGTTATTATATTTAATAACAAAGGTGATCCAGCAAAAACTGAATATAATTTTAAAAAATAAAATCCCAAACTCTCCTGTTACAGCTAAGAGTTTGGGAAAAGAATATTTCAATAAAAGGAGATTAAAAATATTCATCTATATATTTACCACTTTATA
>DAVZGU010000187.1:0-4837 GCA_052274215.1 Clostridium sp.
AAAAGCTTGTTCAATATGGATATGATCCTGAATACTTAAACATGCATTATAGATAAGAACAATTAATCAACGTTTTAGATACTTTGACTCCTAGAGAAGAAAAGGTTTTAAGATTAAGATTCGGACTAGATGATGGACGCGCAAGGACCCTCGAGGAAGTTGGAAAAGAGTTTAATGTAACTCGTGAAAGAATTAGACAAATTGAAGCAAAGGCTTTACGTAAATTAAGGCATCCAAGTAGAAGTAAAAAACTAAAAGATTATTTAGATTAGAACAGTATACTTAAGAAAACACCTTATTTAAGGTGTTTTTTCTACTCCGTTTAGAATCATGTATGAATATTTACAAGGTCGGTTTAAATATGCTATAATATGCGTTAGAAGGTGATTAAATGGAAAAGTACATATCAAAGCGAGGACGCGGTTTAGGGGTTATTTTGCTCACAACTGCATTATATAATATATTAATTTTAATAGTGCTCAGGTTTACTAATTCATACATTGTAGTTAGTTTATTAAAGGTCTTATTAGTGTCTTGTAATATATATCAAGTATATTACATCTTGCTTTATGCATCACTTAAATGCACTATTGATGACGAAAATCTTAAAATTTATGCTATTGGAGCATTAAAAAAAATAATTATACCATTAAATGAAATTGAAGGATACACTATGTCAACTGGTACAATCGAAGGAGTTAAGCTTAATGGCATAGCTATGAGTAATTTTGCAATGGGTAGATTTGTAATTGATAAAATAGGAATGTGTAGAATGTTTGTTACAAATAATAAAAATATTTTTTACATAAAAACGGAAAACATGAATTATGCAGTTTCGCCTCTAGATTATAAAAAATTTGAGGAAACTTTAATACATCATGATATACATGTAGTAGAGTGGAAATATAAAGTAAATAACAGCTATAATCTTCATAAAGACAAGCACTTCATTTTACCTTTAATGGGTGTAAGTATAATAATAATAATATTAACGTTAAATCCACTTATATTATATTTAAAACATAATATACCTAATATTATGCCCTTAAACTTTGATGCGAATTTTAATCCAATAGAAATGGGAACAGGCAAACAATTTGCATTTACTCAGATGATTTACGGGGTATTAAATATGGCGTTGCTTTTTTGCATGTATTATGCAAGTTATTTTTGCGCAAAACATGATAGAAAATCAGCATATAAGTATATTTATATGGCGCTAATTGTGGCAATGATATTTTTAATATTGCAGTTTAAAATATTAATAAATTTTAGATAAGGATGAGAAATATGGAGCTTAGTATAAGATTAAAATGGATTGCAAGTATGATAGAAGAATGCGAGAGTGTTATCGACGTAGGCACGGATCATGGGTATGTTCCTATTAATTTAGTGAAAAATGGTGTAATAAAAAAAGCTATCGCCTCTGATATAAATAAGGGACCTGTTGAGAAGGCTAAAAAAAATATTATTCACAATAATATGCAAGGTCAAATTACTTGTAGACTCGGAAGTGGATTATCTACAGTTGAAAAGGGAGAAGTTCAGGTAGCTATTATTGCAGGAATGGGTGGTAATTTAATAAGAGACATTTTAGAAGCCGACTTAGATGTTGTTAAACAATTTAAATATATGATACTTCAACCAGTTCAAAATGCTGAGGTTTTGAGAGAATATTTATATGTCGCTGGATATGATATCCTTGATGAAGAAATTTGCAATGATGATGGTAGATTTTATGAAATTATCAAGGCGAGATATAATACTAAACCAGTAGAAGTAGACAGTATATACTACGAGATAAGTAAAATATTATTAGATAAAAAACAATTAGTAATGCAAAAATTTATAGAATATAAGTTGCAAAAATATTCGAAAATATATGATGCTTTAAATGAAGATACAATTTTATCGAAAAATAGGAAAAAACAACTTTATCTTGTTATAATACGGCTTAAGGAGTTTTTGAAATGTTTTTAAAAGTAAGTACTATTGAGCATATTATGCAGCAGGTTGCCCCACATATACTAAAAGAGGATTATGATAATGTAGGATTAATGGTTGGGGACAAAGATGCGAAGGTTACAAAAATTTTAATTGCATTAGATTGCACAATGGATGTGATTCGCGAGGCAAAGAATAAAGGGTGTAATTTTATATTGACTCATCATCCTCTTCTTTTCGTTAAACCCAAAACTATTACCACGGACACTTTAGTAGGGAAAAAGATTATTGAGCTAATTGTGAATGGTATAAATGTATACTCGAGTCATACAAATTTAGATTCAGTTAAAGGTGGACTTAATGATATTGTCACAGAAATTTTAGGGTTTACTAATTATAAGGTAATAGAGAATTCAACAATTCAAGGGTATAATAATGGTGATAATGGTATTGGAAGGCTAGTGATTCTGGATACCCCAATTTTATTGATGCCCTTATGTGAAAAGGTTAAAAAACTTTTGAATACTGAGTATATTAGGTATGCGGGCGATCATAATAAAGTAATAAAAACTATTGCAATTATAAATGGCAGTGGAGAAGACTTTTTTGATGAAAGCATAAAATTGGGTGCAGATTGCATTATTACAGGAGATACTAAATATCATCATGTTAGTGATTTATTAGAGGAAAACATAGCGCTGATTGATGCTGGGCATTTTGCAACGGAGTGGAAACCACTCATAATGTTTGCAGAAAAGTTCAAAAATCAATTGATAGAAAATGGATATGATAATGAGGTTATAATTTCTAAAAATACACATGATCCATATAAAATTAAGTAATAATAAAATACCATTTGCTTTTATTTTAATAATATGATATCATTGGTTTTGCGAGTAAGCCAGACAATCGCTGCTAAGTATCGCTTGCGATAATTAGGAGAGGAAAGTCCGAGCTCCATAGGGCAGGGTGCTGGATAACACCCAGTGAAGGTGACTTTAAGGAAAGTGCAACAGAGATATACCGCTAAAGGCATTCTAAAAGTTTAGTTTTCTAAACTTTTAGAATGTACTAGCAAGGATGGAAAGGCGAGGTAAGAGCTCACCAGCGCAATGGCGACTTTGCGGCTATGTAAACCCCACCTGGAGCAAGATCGAATAGGAGAACATTATGAGGCTGCCCGTCTCGTTCTCGGGTGTATCGCTTGAGCCTATTGGTAACAATAGGCCTAGATAGATGATTGTCTAATACAGGACTCGGCTTATAGGCTTAGTCGTACCAAAAAACACTTACTTTATAGTGAGTGTTTTTTTTGCGTAGAAAAGTATAAATATGATAGCAATTTTTAAAAAAAATAGAAAATTGACTAAAAATCAAAAATATGGTATAGTCATGCGAAGTATTACAAATTAATAATTTCGGATGAAGATATTTGGAGAGAGATGTATAACATCCACCGAAGAAGTTAAACTTTCAGGTATCCATTTTTGGAGAAGTACTGATATCGGACGAACCTCTGGAGAGACTTATATAAGCACCGAAGGAGAAAGCTAAACATTATTTAATTACATATTATTTGTATGCAATTAAATAGCGCATTAGCGAAACTCTCAGGTAAAAGGACAGGGTTATTTTCAAGAGGTCATTTCATTTTGATCTCTATTTTTTGCGTGCTTTAAAAAAAATGGTCTAACAGAGTATTAATTGGTATAAATATATTCTTTACACAAGAAAATTTTCATCTAAGAAATTTTTTATCTAAAAAATTTTAATAACTAGAAGGAGTGTGTATTTATGGACTTTTTATCAATTATTAAAGGTATTAACGGTGTTTTGTGGGGGTACGTATTAATATTTTTGTTATGTGGGACTGGAATTTATTTCACAATAACTTTAAGATTTGTACAAGTTAGAAGATTTAAAGATGCCTTTAAAAAAACCTTTGGAGGAGTTAAATTTGGAAATAAAGCAGGAGAAGATGGAATGTCATCTTTTCAAGCAATGACAACTTCAATAGCTGCTCAAGTAGGAACAGGAAATTTAGCAGGAGCCGCAACTGCTATAGTATCAGGAGGACCGGGCGCTATATTCTGGATGTGGCTAAGTGCTTTCTTTGGCATGGCAACTATTTTTGCGGAAGCTGTGCTTGGTCAAAAATATAAAGAGAAAGTTGGCGGTGAGATGACAGGAGGACCCGCTTACTATATTAGTAAAGGTCTTGGAAGTAAAAAGCTAGCAGCATTTTTTTCAGTAACTATAATAATTGCATTAGGATTTATAGGCAATATGGTACAATCTAATTCAATAAGTGCAGCAATAAGTTCAAATACCAATGTCCGTATAATTATTGGTGTGATAGTTGCAGCATTAGCTGGTATGATTTTTATTGGAGGAGTAGGTCGTATTGCATCCTTTACTGAAAAAGTAGTTCCATTTATGGCGTTATTTTATATAGTAGGTAGTGTAATAATCATTCTAATAAACTTTGCTAATTTAGGACCAGCATTTAAAATGATATTTGTAGGAGCTTTTAACCCTAAAGCGGCTACTGGTGGTTTAATCGGAGTTGGGGTAAAAGAAGCTATGAGATACGGCATTGCAAGAGGATTATTCTCTAATGAAGCTGGAATGGGCTCAACACCACATGCACATGCACTTGCAAAAGTTAATCATCCAGCGGAGCAAGGGCTCGTTGCAATAGTATGTGTATTTATTGATACATTTATAATTTTAACATTAACTGCACTTGTTATATTAACTACAGGAGCATTAGATGGAAAAACTACTGGTATAGCTTTAACTCAAAAAGCTTTTGTAAGTGGTATGGGAAGTTTTGGAGCTCCTTTTGTAGCTATAGCGTTATTCTTCTTTGCTTTTTCTACTATAGTAGCTT
>DAVZGU010000188.1:0-4837 GCA_052274215.1 Clostridium sp.
TAATATTATGATATAGTAATATAATAACATATATAAAATAAAAAGCAATAGAAATTTTAAATTTCACTAAGTATTTATTTTTAACCACTTAATAAAAAAAGATACACGAAAGTTATTCGTGTACCAAACTATTTCACTATTTTAATTTCTTTCCCTAATATTTAAGTCACCTATTATTGTAAAACTCATAGTATATTAACGTAAGTATTAGCTATATTCTTTGATTTCATAATTCTCAAATATCTCAGATATAGAATAATATTTACAAATAAATTATTAAATTAAGGAGAATAAAATGGCACATTCTATTATTAGGTTAGGAAGCACCGGCGAAACTGTAAGATTTCTTCAACAATCATTGACTAAACTTGGATATCCCCTAGGAACAATAGATGCAATATTCGGCCCTAAAACCGAAGCAGCAGTTAAAGCATTTCAAAAAGTTAAAGGATTAGTTGTAGATGGAATCGTTGGAATAAATACCTGGGCTGCTATTGATAACGCACTCCAAGATCCTCAAATTCATCCTATATTAAGAAGTGGAAGTACAGGCGATTCTGTAAGATATCTTCAAGTATCTTTAGCTAAACTTGGATATAAACCTGGACAAATAGATGGAATATTCGGCGCTAAAACCGAAGCAGCAGTTAAATCATTTCAAAAATCTAAAGGATTAGTTGTAGATGGAATCGTGGGAGAAAACACCTGGTCTGCTATTGATAAGTCAGTATAAAATCCCTTTAAGTCTATAATAATATTTCAAAAATTATTATGTTTAAATTAACAACAAAAACAGTTCTAGTTTTTATAATAGGTCAGATCTCTTACAAAGATTGACAGTTCGCTGTCAATCTTTGTTTCTGTATTTTTTCCCACTAGAAACTTTATTGGGATTATATAATAAAACTCAATACCTCCTTAGATATATATTCTACTTTCTCCTGTAAAATATTACTTAACCCAATATTTACATCTATCCTGGCAATTTCTATTCCTATAAAATAACCCCTAATATCCATCTTGTACATATTTACTAGGTCCAATAACCCTAAAGAGTGAATAGACCTACTCTGCCCTCTAATTTTTTTTATATCATTCAAACTTTTAAAAGTTACTGTGCCTGGTGAACTTCCATAATATGTTGAATCTATAATATAAAATATATCTTGCTGGTTTAATTTTGAAAAACAAAATTCTACATCTGTTTCTCCTATAATAGTTTCAATGCCTTTATCCTCTAGGTTGTTTTTAATTTTTTCTAAAATAAGCACTGCTACTGCATCATCCATCATCAACCTATTACCTATAGCCATGACCTTTTTACCCACATTAACTCAACCTCTCATAAAAAAAATCCTAATATAACCAGAACCTAAATTTTTTATTTGTACCTACTTATTTTTTTCTTTGCTTGTTTCAAAATCCATTCGCTTAGTTCATCCATTCCCTGGTTTTTGGTGCAGGATGTTTGAAAAATCTTTGCCTTAGCATTTATTAGTTTAATATCTTTATAAAACTCTCCTTCCTTAAAATCCGTAAATCCAATTAAATCAACTTTATTTAAAATTATCGCGGTGCTTTTTTCAAACATCAGTGGATATTTTAAAGGCTTGTCATTACCTTCCGTAACGCTGAGTACGCAAAGCTTTATATCCTCACCAATTTCAAATTCAGCTGGAGATGCTATGCTCCCCACATTCTCTATAATAATAAGATCTATCTCTCTTAAATCAAAGTTCAATGATGCTTCTCTTACCATTCCTCCATCTAAATAACAGGGCCCCGCAGTATTAATCTGTACTACTGGAACACCCTGGGCTTCAATTCGCTCTGCATCTTTAGTGGTATATAAGTCTCCTTCAATTACCGCCATATTTAACTTTTGTTTAAGCTTTGGAATTAACTTTTCAAGTATAGATGTTTTACCAGACCCTGGAGCGCTCATTAGATTAATAACAAATATGCCCTCTTCATCGAAAAGGTTTTTATTTTCCATATGGATTTCTTCATTAGTATTAACCATATTAATACTAATATTTATTTCACTCATTTCACTATTCTCCTTCTATTGCATACAAATATAATTCATATCTTTTTACATATTTTTTTAAAATAACTAGTCAGTATTCCAATTGTATTTAAGTAACATTTATATAATAAGGCTCACCATATTCTGTATTAACATGGGTAGCACAAGATATGCAAGGATCAAAGGAGCGCACTATACGACCTATCTCCACAGGATTTTTAGGATTTTGAATTTCGCTGCCAATGAGAGCGCTCTCAAGAGCTCCATGCTGCCTAATCTCGTCCATTGGTGAAAGATTCCAAGCAGTAGGAGTAACTATATCGCAATTTTTTATAACTCCTTTTTCTATAGTAGTCCAATGCCCGAGAGCTCCCCTAACAGCATCACAAAGTCCTATTCCCTGTGCACTCTCTGGAATAATATATTTTTCCTGTACTGCTGGTATAGGCTCTACTTCCTCAAGTATTATAAACATTTTTTCACAAAGTTTCTTCCCCTCTAATACTCTAGCCATAAGCCTATCCATTGTAGATATACTATTTTTATAGGAACCTGATAAAATCATACGGGCAAGTGGTCCAACCTGTACAACTTTACCTTTATACCTAGGCGCTTTGATAAATGTATAGGCTCCCTGCTTTTTAATATCTGTTTCAGATGGGTAATTGGATGGAACTTCACTAGATATCGAACCTTTATACCAAGAAAATGCTGAACTCTCTGTTATTGCTTTTACATCTAACATAGCCATATCACCGTCAATATAACTTGAAGGCTGTACATACTGCATTTCTTTATTATGCAAATCATGAAATAAGCCATAGCTTAAAAGATTTCTTGTCCCACCACCAATCTTAAAATACTCCGGATAATAATGAGCTATAATATTTATATCATCAACCATGTTTTCACACATAAATTCACTGATAGTTTGTAGTATTGATTTCAGTCTTATAATTTTAGAAGCATCCATGTTTGCAGTGGTTCCACCCACAAATACACCATGATTATGTGGTGCTTTCCCCCCTATAAGAGCTACAATTTCATGAGCAAGGCGGCTACACTCTAGCGCCTTCATATAATCTTTATTGATTTTTTCTGTGTATTTGCCGGAAAGTCTAAAATCATAGTCTGAATTTCCTGGAGCCATTGTTATATTCACATAATCCGGGAATACAAAAATACAAATTTGCCTCATGATATTTTGAAGATACTCCGCCCCATGTGCAAAGTTTCTGATTCTTACTCCATTCTCATTTGGCGTTACCTTTAGCGCATCTTCTAATGCCAGACTTGCTACTAATCCATGAGATGTAGAACATATACCACATATTCTTTCAGTAAAATATACTGCATCTAATGGGGGACGTCCTATTAACATCTTTTCAAAGCCTCTAAACTGAATCCCACCGCTTTTAGCATCTACTATTTTATTTTTTTTTATTTCTACTTCTATGCTTAAAGGCCCCATAATTCTAGTTATAGGGTCTATAGTTATTTTGGTAGTCACCGCAATCACCTCACTCTGGAATAAATTTGAACTAACAATTGTTATCTACCTCAATTGTTAAGCATCCCTCAATACTTAATAAAAGGTTCTGTGCCATCCGGAAAAAATTCACTAGCGCAACCTATGCATGGCGTATTAGCATCCACCGGCCAATTGATTCTCGAATTCCATAATCCAAGTGGACAATAAGCTTTTGTAATAGGCCCTTTACATCCAACCTTTATCATGCACTCTTTTTCTCCTAGCTTCCCTGCATATACTTTGTTATCAAAATATGAGCGTCTTGGGCAATTAGTGTGGTTGGTTTCTTTAAAAAACATTACTGGTCGCCCTTTCTCATCTATTTCAATCTTTTTATAAAGAATAATACTAGCTATAGTTCCCATAACCCACAGAGGGTTTGCTGGACAGCCTGGAATATTTATTACCTCACGTCCAAGGAAATCCCCTAGACTTTTACACCCTGTTGGATTAGGTCTAGCTGCAGATATCCCTCCAAATGAAGCACAAGTTCCAATAGCTATTATTGCTTTTGCTTTCCGCGCTGCTAAATTAATAGCTTCTGCTGTAGGTATCCGCCTACCCTTATAGGTTGCAAATATATTATAGGTTCCCTCATCCATATTAGTTAGTGATCCTTCTACCCCTAATATGAAATCTGTATTTAAAACCTCTAAGAACTTTTCATAGGCAACTTCGCCTTCTTCTTGCATAAGGCTAGGGCTAAATTTCAAATCAACCATTTCTTGTAGGAAATAAAGAACATCTGGCTGGTCTGCATTTAGAAAAGAAATTATATTCCCCATACAACCATTAGCCTCCATCCATACAAAATTAATTTTTTTCGCTTCACCTTTATGAATTTCACCTATGGCACTCTTTATAAGTTTTCTTTCATGCAAAATACTCCCTCCCATTTATCCTTCATTAATATATATTGAAATAATCTTTTCATTATGCGGTATTAATCACTAAATAATTATACTCAAAATAAATAAGACAGAGATACATAATCCCTGACCTTTCTTGTGTAAAATTTAACATATTCTTGGAAGCTGAATTCCAGATGGCATATCAACTATTCTTTTTCCCCCCACTACTGTATTTAAATAAACTTTTTGCCCTAATTCCTGCGTAACTTTTCCGATAATTGCGGCTTCAGAACCTAATGGATGCTTTCTCATCGCATTAAGTACCTTTTCAGCATAATATTCTGGTACAAAAGCACAAAGTTTTCCTTCATTAGCAATATATAATGGATCCAATCCAAGCATCTCAGTGGCACCTTTTACTTCTTC
>DAVZGU010000189.1:0-4829 GCA_052274215.1 Clostridium sp.
TCTCTTTTAACATATAACTAACCAAATTCATATATATCTCGGTCTTTCCACTACCTGTAACTCCATGTATCAAGAATTTTTTCGCCTTAGAATTTATTATAAAATCCACTGACTGCTGTTGTCTTTCATTTAGTGCTTTTTCTTCATACCTAGAATAGTTTTTTTCACTATACCTATTAATTATAACCTCTTGCGTGGTTAAGAATCCATGCTTAATCATTGTATTTATTGATGACAGTGATTTATTAAAATTTTTACTGAACTCATTCTTATTATATTTCATATTATTCAATAGTACTCGCTCATAAATGTTTTTATAAGGTTCATTTAAAAATTTGCCTTCTAATTCCTTGCTCGCAGTTAATACTTGCATCGTCTTCTTCTTTATACCTTTTGTTATACCTCTTGGAATAATAACTTTTATGCATTCCAAATATGTACAAAGGTATTTTTTTTTCATAATCTTTATAAGTTCAATATCAGTTATTTTAAGGAGTGGCATTTCATCACATATAGTTGTTATCTCCTTGATATTATTCACATTCTCACATTGCTTATAAAGTTCCAATACAAAAGCGTCCACTGTCCTGTTTCCTCTACCAAATGGCACTTTAACTCTAAATCCTAAATGGACACTGCCTATTAAATTAATAGGTATTTTATATGTAAAAACCTTATCCACTTGAACTGAATCATTATTCACCACAACTCCAGCATACTGATACACTTAATCACCCTTTTAATTTTATGATTTTATATAATATAAAAAAGCGCATTAGCGCTTTTTATTTATTAAATCAAACAATTCCCTAGCAACTTCTTTTTTCGGCATTTTTTCTATTGTTATTGGACTATTATCTTTGCTTAAAATAACCACTTTATTATCTTCAGTTCCAAACCCAATATCTGTTCCTGTTATATCATTGGCAATTATGTAATCTAAATTTTTCTTAAGAAGTTTTGATTGTGCATTTTGTAGTAAATCATTACTCTCAGCTGCAAAACCCACTAATATTTGATTCTTCTTAAGCAATCCTAATTCTTTTAAAATATCATTATCACGTACAAATTCTAAGTTTAATCCATTTTCACCTTTCTTAATTTTGCTACTACAGTATGTTTTAGGCTTAAAGTCAGATACAGCTGCTGCTTTTATAACTATATCACTATCGTAAAAATTATCTATTACAGCAGTTCTCATCTCTTCATTTGTATTAACCTTTATGGCACTTATACCAAAAGGTATTTTTTCACCAGATGGTCCAGATATTAAAGTTACAACTGCCCCTCTATCTCTAGCTTCTCTCGCAATTGCATATCCCATTTTGCCTGTTGACCTATTTGTTATAAATCTTACAGGATCAATAGGTGCAATTGTAGGCCCTGCTGTAACTAGAACTTTAGTGCCTTTCATATCTTTTATAGGATACAACTTGCTCATGATTTCTTCAAAAATATCTTCAGTTTGTGCTAATTTTCCTTCTCCTATGTCTCCACAGGCGAGTCTTCCTGATGTTGGTGCAATAAAATCATATCCAAAAGCTTTAAGCTTTTGAATATTATCTTGCAGTATTGGATTATTGTACATATTGACATTCATTGCTGGAGCAAAAATCACTGGTGCCTTTGTTGCCATAATAGTAGTAGTTAACATATCATCTGCAATCCCATTTGCAACTTTACCAATTATATTGGATGTTGCTGGAATTACAGCAAATAGATCTGCTTTTTTAGCAAGAGATATATGTTGTAGTTCCCATGCTTTAGGCTCATCAAACATATCATGAATGACAATGTTCTGGCTCATAGATTGAAAACTTAGAGGGGTTACAAACTCTAACGCCGCTTTAGTCATGATAACATGTACGCAAACATTTTCTTTTTTTAATCTGCTAATAACATCTAAAGCCTTATATACTGCTATTCCACCTGTTACACCAATAACTACTGTCTTTTTATTTTCCATACTATTTTATTCCTTCTTTTGTTGTCATAGCCACAATAGCTCCTTCATAAATTTCATGTATAGCTATAGTAACTGGCTTTGTGGAATCCACCTGTACAAGTGGGCTTTGACCTTCTATTATTTGTCTCGCTCTTTTTGATGTTGCTACAACTAACGAATACCTATTATCTACTTTTTCTAATAAGTTTACTATTGATGGGTTAATCATTGAATTATTCATTACTAATTTCCTCCTTTAGAAAATCTCCATTCATTCTATCTACTCTACATCTTTCTGCAATTACAATGCTTTGAATTTTTTCACAAGCATTATCTACAGTGTCATTTACAACTGCATAATCATATTTTGATACAAAACTAATTTCTTCATGCGCCGATGTAAATCTAGTAATTAAGGACTCTGGTGTTTCACTGCCCCTATTTGTAATTCTATTTTTCAATTCCTCCATAGACGGTGGAAGGATGAAAATAAATAAACCACTTGGATAAGCCCTTTTCACCTTAAGAGCTCCTTGAATATCTATTTCTAGTATTACATCCCTACCGCCATCTAATATTTTTAGAACTTCAGATTTAGGCGTACCATAACAATTTCCATAAACCTCTGCGTATTCAAGAAAATCTTCTACTGCGATTTTTTCTTGGAATTTCTCTTTAGTTATGAAATAATAGTTTATTCCTTCTATTTCATCGTTTCTTGGACTTCTTGTAGTCGCAGAGACCGAAATCCAAAAATCGTTTTTTTCAAGAAGCGCCTTGCATACAGTCCCTTTACCAGCACCGGAAGGTCCTGAAATAACTATCAGCTGACCCTTACTGTTCATTATTCCTCAACCTCATCTATATGTTCCTCGTCTTTAACAGATAACCTATGTGCAACAGTTTCAGGTTGAACAGCTGATAAAATAACATGATCACTATCAGTGATAATAACCGCTCTGGTTCTTCTTCCATAAGTAGCGTCAATTAGCATACCTCTATCTCTCGCTTCCTGAATTATTCTTTTAATTGGAGCCGATTCAGGACTAACTATGGCTACTAATCTGTTTGCTGAAACAATGTTCCCAAAACCTATGTTTATCAATTTTATACTCATCGTGTGCCTCCTGTTTATTCTATGTTTTGTATTTGTTCTCTAATTTTTTCTATTTCGCTTTTCATATTAATTACTGTATTTAAAATTTCTAAATCATTTGCTTTTGATGCTATAGTGTTAGTTTCTCTATTCATTTCTTGAATAATGAAATCAAGCTTTCTGCCAATTGGTTCGTCTATTATTAAAGTTTCCTTCATTTGCTCTATATGACTATTTAATCTTACAATTTCTTCATCAATTCCAGCTTTATCAGCAAAAATTGCAACTTCCATGGCAACTCTATTCTCATCAAACCCTACTTCTTTATGCAAAGCATTTAGTTTTTGAACTAGTTTTTCTTTATACTCACAAACAATAAACGGTGCTCTTTCTTTAACTTTTTCAACTAACCCATTGATTAAATCACATTTAATTATAACATCCTCTAATAATTTTTGACCTTCTCTTTCTCTCATAAAAAGAAGAGCTTCAAGAGCTTTTTTTAGCGATTGTTCAATCTGATCAAAGTTTTCTAAGCCCTCTTCTTCCTTTTGTTTAAGCGTTATTACCTCAGGTAATCTAGCTATTGTGTCAACTAATATGTCGCCATCCAGATTATATTTATCTTTTAATGTTCGAAAGCAGTTTATATAGCTTTCAGCTAATTTTTCATTCAAATAAGCCTCAACATCTTCCTTATCATAATTTCCTTGAGTTACAAAAACATCAAGCTTTCCTCTTTTTACTTTTTCACCAATTATCTTCCGAATTTTATCCTCAAACGCTATTAATACTCTAGGCATTCTTATATTAGTTTCGAAATATCTATGATTAACACTTTTAATCTCTATGGTAAAGCTTTTACCATCTTTTTCACAACTTCCTCTTCCAAACCCAGTCATACTCCTAATCATAACAACGCATCCTTCCAATGTTCATTGTGAACCTTTATAATTATACATAAACTATCACCTAAGTTTCAAGCTAAAATTATAAGTTCTCACTTTTATTACGATTTTCATATAAAAAAATACTTTTAAATTCTCACCTAAGTGATGCAATATTAACGAATTCAGAAGGAAATCTATACTTCTACTGAGGTTTTCTCTTTGTTATAGTATGTAACCACCCCGCTTATATAAGCAGGATATTTTCCTTCTGAAATGTCGTCAAATTATAAATCGATTTATTTTAAAAACAGCTCATCCTTATATTAAAATATTTCCTATATAATTTATATTATACCAATAATAATATTAATCACCACATTTTTTTAGAGATTTTAAAGCTTTTTCAATAATAAGCTTATCTTTAGTCAATGCTATACGGAAATAATCGTATCCAAGTTTTCCAAATACATTTCCAGGCGTAACCACAATGCCATAATTCTCCAATAATTCTTCACAATACTCATTAGTTGTATAATTTTTAGGTGTTTTGCACCACAAATAAAAAGTGCCCTCTGCATCAAAAAAATCAACATTCTTTTGTAGCAAAACACTCTTAGCAACTTCACGTCTTTCATCATATATTTTTCTTGTATTATGAACATAATCACGTTCTAAATTAAGCGCAGCAATAGCAGCCTTTTGAATTGGAATAAATTGACCAGAGTCACAATTGCTTTTTATCTTTAAAAGAGAATTTATTACTTTAGCATTACCTACAGCATACCCTATTCTATATCCTGTCATATTGTAAGTTTTAGATAAAGTTCCAAACTCTACGCATAACTTCTTTACATCATATTGCATAAGACTAATAGGCTGTTTATTTACTTGAATTATC
>DAVZGU010000190.1:0-4805 GCA_052274215.1 Clostridium sp.
CCAAGCAAAAAATGATTGATAAGGTATTTGAATGTGCTCTAGAAAAACTTTTAGCAATGAATGATAAAGAATATTTGGAACTTATAAAAAGATACCTTTTATCAATGCCAATAGAAGGGAATGAAGAAATAATACTTCCTGGGAAATATAAAAGTCTTGTAAGTTATGAGTATCTTTCTGGAATTAATGCATCGCTAAAAACTACAGGAAAAATAGGAGAATTAAAGTTAAGTTCTGATGCGCGGGATATAAAAAGCGGATTTATAGTACTTAAAGATGGTATAGAAGTTAACAATACTTTTGAAAGTTTAGTTAATTCATTAAGAGATGAGATTGAACCTGAAATAGTTAAAGAACTATTCAAATAAAAGTAAGATAACAATTTATAATTGTTATCTACTTCTGATCAAAACAAGGAGGATAGCCATATATGGATAAGATGAATTTTACACAAGCTGTGGCTAGGCTAAGAGTATTAGAGACAAGACTCCTTAATAAATTAAAGATTGAGAGGATGATTGATAGTGCCTCGGCTGATGACGTGCTTAAGATCTTGCAGGAAAATGAATATGCAAGTTTGATGGGGAATGTAAAAAGAGCAGAGGACTACAACATACTACTTAAGGAGGAGTTGAAAAGAGTATATTCACTTATGTATAACGTTTCTCCAGACCCCATTATAGTAGATATTATGAGTTTGAAATACGACTATCATAATATCAAGGTAATGTTAAAAGGGAGGGCAATAGATAAGGATTTATCTCATATGCTAATTCCAATAGGTACAGTAAATATAGAGAAATTAAAGTTTTACATGAAAGCTATGGAATATAAGGAATTAAACCCTGAGATGAGGGAAGCTATAATTGAGACAGAAAAAGTCTACCAAGAACTTAATGACCCTCAAAAAATAGATATTATGTTAGATAGATATATGTATGTAGATATGTTAACTAAGGCAAAAGAAACAAAAAATGAGTTTATAATTGATTATGTTAAGAGAAGTATAGATTTTTCTAATATAAAATCAATAATCAGATTAAAAAAACAACAAAAGGATGTAAGTTTTTTTGGTGAAGTTATCCTAAGTGGTGGAGATATAAAAAATGATGTTTTATTAAGAGCATTTAGTGAGCCTATTGAAAATATGGCAACTAAATTTTCTTCATCAAAGTATGGAGAAGTTGTAAGAATCGGATTAGAAGAATATATTAAAACTGGTAAACTTTCTAGTTTAGAAAAATTATCAGAAAACTATATTATGAAAAATCTAAAGTCTGCTAAGTATGTTACTTTTGGACCTGAGCCAATATTTGCGTATATAGTAGCAAAGGAAACAGAAATAAAGATAATAAGAATAATTATGGTTGGGAAATTAAATAATGTTGATACGACTCTCATAAGAGAAAGGGTGCGTGAAGTTTATGCATAAAGTAGGAGTAGTTGGAGATAAAGATTCAATACTTGCTTTTAAAGCTCTTGGAATTGACGTATATCCGGTTATCGAAGTAGAAGAAGCTAAAAAAGCTATAGATAAAATGGCGTCAAGTAATTATGCTGTCATATTTGTAACTGAGCAGATAGCTCAGCACTTAGATGAAACTATAGCAAGATATAACAGACAGATGATTCCTGCCATTATATTAATACCAAGTAATCAAGGCTCACTAAATATAGGAATGCAAAGAATTAGAGATAATGTAGAAAAAGCAGTGGGCGTAAATATTTTATAGAAAGGTAGGGAGATAACTTGAAAATCGGTAAAATTGTAAAAGTTTCAGGTCCGTTAGTTGTTGCAAAAGACATGGACGAAGCTAATATATATGACGTAGTTAAGGTTGGAGAAAAGGGTCTTATTGGCGAAATTATTGAAATGAGAGGAGATAGAGCCTCTATTCAAGTATATGAAGAAACATCAGGCCTAGGACCCGGAGATCCAGTAGTTACTACTGGTGAACCACTAAGTGTTGAACTTGGACCAGGACTTATGGAATCGATGTTTGACGGTATTCAAAGACCGCTTGATGCAATAAGAGCTATAGCTGGTAATTACTTAACAAAGGGTGTAAATGTTTCGCCACTAGATAGAAAAAGAAAATGGGAATTTGTTCCTACGGCGTCCGTTGGAGATGTTGTTTCATATGGCGTAGCTATAGGAACAGTTGTGGAGACTACTGTTATCACTCAAACAATAATGGTACCTAAAGGAATAGAGGGAACTATAACATCTATAACTGCAGGAGAATATACTGTAGAGGATGTAGTAGCAGAAGTGCAAACAGAGGACGGCATTAAACAACTTACGTTAATGCAAAAATGGCCAGTAAGACGTGGAAGACCTTATGCTGAAAAATTAAATCCAGTAGAGCCACTAGTTACAGGCCAAAGAGTAATAGATACTTTTTTTCCAGTAACTAAAGGTGGTACTGCATGTGTTCCGGGACCTTTCGGTAGTGGAAAAACTGTAGTTCAACATCAATTTGCAAAATGGGCAGATGCAGAAATAGTTGTTTACATAGGTTGCGGTGAACGTGGCAACGAAATGACAGATGTTTTGAATGAGTTTCCAGAACTTAAAGATCCAAAAACAGGTGAATCACTAATGAAAAGAACAGTGCTCATTGCCAATACTTCTAATATGCCAGTTGCAGCTAGAGAAGCTTCTGTATATACAGGTATAACTATTGCAGAGTACTTTAGAGACATGGGATTTGCTGTAGCATTAATGGCAGATTCTACTTCAAGATGGGCAGAGGCTCTACGCGAAATGTCAGGAAGACTTGAGGAAATGCCAGGTGATGAGGGGTATCCAGCATATCTAGCTTCACGTGTAGCTGATTTTTATGAGAGATCTGGAAAGGTAGTTTGTCTTGGAGACGACAAAAGAATAGGTGCAATTACAGTTATTGGCGCAGTATCACCTCCTGGTGGAGATTTATCAGAGCCAGTTACACAATCAACACTTAGAATAGTAAAAGTATTTTGGGGACTCGATGCCCAACTTGCTTATAGAAGACATTTTCCATCAATAAATTGGTTAGACTCTTATTCGCTTTATATAGATCAGTTAGCTGATTGGATGAATGAGAACGTTGCGACTGATTGGACTGAGATTAGAGTTGAAGCTATGGCTATTTTGCAAGATGAAGCAAAGCTTGACGAAATAGTAAGACTTGTAGGTGTAGATGCTCTTTCTGAAAAAGATAGATTGAAACTAGAAGTTGCTAAATCAATTAGAGAAGATTATCTACAACAAAATGCATTCCATGAAGTTGATACTTTTACGTCACTTGAGAAACAATATAAGATGTTAAAGTTGGTCTTAGAATTTAATGTTCAGGGTGAAAAGGCATTAAGTACTGGAGTTTATTTGAAAAAAATATTAGAAATGTCTGTAAGAGATAGAATTGCAAGAGCAAAATATATTGCAGAAACAGATATGTCCCAAATTGATGATATATTTACGGCCCTATCTAACGATGTAGAAAAATTAATAACGGAAGGAGGAGTCGTAAATGATTAAAGAATATAAAACTATAACAGAAGTTGTAGGACCGCTGATGGTTGTAGAAAAAGTTCAAGGCGTAAAATACGATGAACTTGTAGAAATAGAACTACAAAATGGTGAAATTCGTAGCGGTAAAGTACTTGAAATAAATGAAGATAAAGCAATGGTTCAGTTATTTGAAAGTTCTGCAGGAATTAACTTAAAGGGAAGTAAGGCTAAATTTTTAGGAAGACCACTGGAACTTGGAGTTTCAGAAGATATGCTCGGGAGAGTATTTGATGGACTTGGTAGGCCTAAAGATGGTGGACCTAAAATTATTCCTGATAAGAGACTAGATATAAATGGAGAAGCATTGAACCCTGTGGCAAGAGACTATCCATCAGAGTTTATCCAAACAGGTATTTCAGCTATTGATGGACTTAATACTTTAGTTCGTGGACAAAAATTACCAGTATTTTCTGGATCTGGTCTTCCACATGCGCAACTTGCAGCTCAAATAGCAAGGCAAGCAAAGGTATTAAATTCAGATACAAAATTTGTTGTTGTATTTGCAGCTATAGGGATAACTTTTCAAGAAGCACAGTTCTTTGTAGATGATTTTACAAAAACCGGTGCAATAGACAGAACTGTTTTATTTATGAATCTTGCAAATGACCCAGCTATTGAGAGAATAGCGACACCTAGAATGGCACTTACTACAGCTGAATACCTTGCTTATGAAAAAGGATATCATGTTCTTGTAATTATGACAGATATCACAAATTACTGTGAGGCACTACGTGAAGTTTCAGCTGCAAGAAAAGAAGTTCCAGGTAGACGTGGATATCCAGGATATTTATATACTGATCTTTCGACTTTATATGAAAGAGCAGGAAGGATTAAAGGACTTGAAGGTTCAATAACTCAAATTCCTATACTTACAATGCCAGAAGATGATATAACTCATCCAATTCCAGACCTTACAGGATATATAACTGAAGGTCAGATTATCTTAAGTCGAGAACTTTATAAGAAAGGTATTGCACCACCAGTAGATGTTTTACCTTCATTATCAAGACTTAAAGATAAAGGTATAGGTAAAGGGAAAACACGAGAAGACCATGCAGATACAATGAATCAACTATTTGCTGCATACGCTCAAGGTAAGCAAGCAAAAGAGCTTGCAGTTATTTTAGGAGAATCAGCATTATCTGATGCAGATAAAAAATATGCAATATTTTCAGATGCTTTTGAAAAAAAATATGTTTCCCAAGGATTTGAAACTAACAGAACTATTGAGGAAACATTAAATTTAGGA
>DAVZGU010000191.1:0-4757 GCA_052274215.1 Clostridium sp.
TTATTTCTTGTGTCATAAATCATATTACTTGCTTCTCTAGCTAATTTATATGAACCCCTTCCTGCATTAACACCAAAATTTCTATAGAACAAATCCATATCTTCATAAACCTTATTCGGTTTTGGAAAAGTAGTTGCTGCATTATCAAGATAAATTGTTTTTTTCATATATTCACTTCCTTCAACATGTAGAAAAAAATCCCTACATATATTTTTGTAAAAATTTTATTAGTATATTCCTCTTTTTATTTCCAGCAATCGATTCTGAGTAATCACCATTTTAATAAATCCTAAAGGTCTTTTGAAATCATATTAGATTTAACGCTTACTTTTGCAGGCTCTTTTATGTAAGCGAACCAGTATACCATTCCTACGAAAACAGCTCCACCTATTATATTGCCAATAGTTACTGGAATTAAGTTTTTTGTAATAAAAGTTCCCCAATTCAATTGGGATAATTTATCTGCTGTTACATGAGATGTAGCCACCCAAGCCACGTTTGCTTTTGCCATTATTCCTGCAGTGATATAATACATATTTGCTACACTATGTTCAAATCCTGATGTTATAAATAACCATATTGGAAAGAAAATAGCAAATATTTTTCCTACCATAGTTTTGGCTCCATATGACATCCATACGGCTAAACACACAAGCCAGTTACACATACTCCCTAAATATAGTGCAGACATAAATGGTAGCCCAACTTTATAGGCCGCAATTTTAATGGTGGCACCTCCGAGCCCATTTGCCCCACTATTAAACAGACCTGATTGTACCATCATATAAGCGATAAATACGGAGCCCACAAAATTCCCCAAATATACAATCGACCAATTTTTGAGCATTTTGATCAATTTAACCTTGCCTTTTAACACGCTTATAATAATTAATGTGTTTCCTGTAAACAATTCCCCGCCAGCTAAAATAACCAACATTAACCCCGTTCCGAAAATTGAACCAGCAATGCATTTTCCTAAACCATAGGTTTCAGGTTTTGCAAATAAGTTAAAAGCTGCCATATTAGATCCCTCTGATGCAAATGCAATAAAAGCTCCTGCTAAAATACTTAAAACAAATGTGGCTGAGATGGACATGCTTGTTTTTTTAATTCCCACCTGTATAGTGTTCGTTGCAATTTCTTTAGGCGTTAAACATTCACTCATATTTATCACGTCTCCATTTTATTTTTATTATTATATAACCTCCAACCATTATCAGCTTTATTTTTCTTAACCCTTTAAAATACAATTCTCTGATCATGAGAATAAATATTCATTCTCTTGCCCCTTGCAAATCCTACTATTGTGATGCCTAATTGTTTTCCTAAATTAATAGCTAAATCGGTAGGTGCCGACCTTGATACAATCATAGGAATTTCCCTCTTTGCGGCTTTTATTAACATTTCTGATGAAATTCTCCCACTGGTAATTATAAGTTTATCCAATAAATAGATATCCTTAATAAAAGCTTCACCAATAATTTTATCTATTGCATTATGTCGTCCAACATCCTCATGAAATAATAATAACTCTTTCCCATCACTCAAACTGGCACTGTGCACTCCCCCTGTACTTAAAAATAGATCTGATGATTTATTAAACTTATTTATTATTTCAATTAAATCTTCACTCTGCACCCTCATGGTACTATGAATTTGTTTACTGTTAAATGAATCTACCACATTGTAAAATGTTGTTCCCTTTCCACATCCTGTTGTCATGGTCCTTTTACCAAGCATTTTTTTTGCTATTATGCTTTTGTTTTTTGTTTCTATTTCTACAACACCTTCTTCTTCTAATAATTTTATACTTACAATATCATTTCTACTCTTAATGAACCCCTCTGATAGCAAAAATCCAAAAGTTAAATATTCCAAAGACCTTGGGGTACATAAAAGTGTTAGTAATTCTTCTTTATTTAGAAAAATTGTAAAGGGGCTTTCTTTCACCACCTGATCTTCAATTTCCCTAATTTCCCCATTATCATATTTGCAAATTACAATTTTTTCTATTGCTTCCATTCAAATTACCTTTCCTCCATAGTCATGTATTGATTTAAATCATTTCGTGTATTAAGATTCATAAACATTTCCCAATTCGGGCTAAATTCTCTTGCTTTACTTTCTGGTACATAAAGTACTTCTGCTTCTTCAAAAAGTGTAACTATTCTTCTTTTATTATCATAAATATTTTTTTCTATTTTATCTATTAAATTTTTACTATAAAAGCTATTAAAAGGTTCTAGCCAGTCTCCTAATCTGGTTACAACTGCATCAAGACCTTTTAAATTATCTTTTATTAAACTTTGCATATAATAAACATAATGAAAATTTATAAAAGGCATATCACAAGCCAGTACATAATTATATAAGCTGCTTGAGTTCAAAAGACCCGCATGAATACCAGCTATTGGACCAAATTCTTTTACTTTATCTTCTACAATCTTATATGGATAATTTTTATACATTTCTGGTTTATTTGTAACAATGATAATTTCTTTAAAATGATTTTTTAGTTTTTCTATTATATGGTCAATCATCAAACGATTATTTACTATCATAAACTGCTTATCAATTCCCATTCTACTACTTTTGCCCCCTGCAAGGATGATGGCAGTATCTAAATTTAGCATCTCTTTATCCTCTCTTATTATAATTTTTCAATCCTCACAGCACAAACCTTTAATTCAGACATTTTTGCAATTGGGTCAAGTGCAGGGTTCGTCAAATAATTTGCCGCACCCTCTGCAAAGTGGAATGGCATAAACAATATATCTTCTCCGATGATATCTGTAACTCGCACTTTTGTTGTTACCTCTCCACGTCTTGAAGCAACCTTTATCAGCTTCCCATCTTCTAGTTTTAATTTACTTGCAGTTGCAGGATTCATCTCAATATAAGATTCAGGTGCAATTTTATTTAATCCGTCTATTTTTCCTGTCATTGTCCTCGTATGATAATGATAAAGAATTCTTCCTGTTGTTAATAAAAATGGATATTTATCATCTGGAAGTTCCGCACTTTTAATATAATCTACTGGCATAAATAGCCCCTTACCCCTAGTAAATTCACCCTTGTGTAAATATGTTGTACCTAAGTTATCTTTCGCTTCACACGGCCACTGCAAGCCTTCCTCCTCGATTCTGTCATAGCTAATTCCACCATATTGAGGAGTTACACTAGCAATTTCATCCATTATTTCTAGGGGATGCTCGTAAATTTTCTTGTATCCCATTCGATTCATTAATTCCATTAGAATAATCCAATCTGCTTTTATTTCGCCCTCAGATGACACCGCCTTTCGTACTCTTTGAACCCTTCTTTCTGTATTTGTAAAAGTACCATCTTTTTCAGCAAAAGAAGCTGCTGGCAAAACCACATCCGCAAGCTGCGCTGTTTCCGTTAAAAATATATCTTGAACAACTAAAAAATCTAGTTTTTTCATTGCATGCCGTACATGGTTAATATCAGGGTCTGAAACCATTGGATTTTCTCCCATAATATAAAGAACCTTAATTTCTCCATTATCAGCGCTATTTATAATCTCAGGAATAGTTAATCCCAATTTATTTGATAGTTTTACATCCCAAGCTTTCTCAAACTTTTGTATAACTTCCGGCATAAATATCTTTTGATATCCTGGTAAATCTCCTGGAAGGCATCCCATATCACAAGCCCCTTGGACATTATTTTGCCCTCTTAAAGGATTTACTCCACCTGATTCGATGCCAATATTTCCACAAAGAAGTGCCAAATTAGATACAGACATTACCCCATGTGTTCCTGTGCTATGTTGCGTAACTCCCATTGCATAAAATATTGATGCTTTCTCTGCATTTGCATATAACCTTGCCGCCATTTTTATGTCTTCCGGGTCTATCCCACATATGAGTGCGGCTTTCTCTGGCGAATAATTTGCTACAAGCTTTTGTAGCCCTTCATAACCGTCTACTCTTTCATCAATATATTCACTCGCTTGTAATCCTTCTTCTATAATTACGTACATCATTGCATTGAGCAATGCAATATTTGTCCCAGGTTTTATTTGAAGGAACACCTCTGCATCTTTTGCCAAATCGATTTTTCTTGGCTCTGCTACAATTAATTTTGCTCCCTTTAATAGTGCTTGTTTTATTTTTGTACCAATTACAGGATGGGTTTCCGTTGTATTAGACCCTATAACAAATATCACTTCTGAATTTATAATTTCACCTATACTATTTGTCATTGCGCCACTACCGAGCGTTGTTGCAAGTCCTGTAACCGTAGAAGAATGACAAAGGCGTGCGCAGTGATCTATATTATTAGTACCAATGACTGCCC
Organism: Clostridium sp.; assembly: GCA_052274215.1. GTDB lineage: Bacteria > Bacillota > Clostridia > Clostridiales > Clostridiaceae > Clostridium_AD. The sequence goes on from DAVZGU010000191.1 coordinate 4,324, forward strand.
TAAACAGTTTTTGGAACAAATAATTTTCTTCATTGGTACATCTTGCTGAGGAAAGACCCGCTAATGCATCTGAACCAAAATCTTCTTTAGTTTTTACCATTTTAGTTGTAATTAAATCATAAGCTTCATCCCATGTTGCCTCAACAAGCAATCCATTTTTCCGAATAAGTGGTGTTTTTAATCTGTCTGGGTGATCAATAAAATTGTAAGCAAATTTTCCTTTTACACATAATAATCCATCATTAGGAATTATATTAGCTGGCTGCACACCTACCACTTTATTCTTTTTTACTAATAAATCCATTTGACATCCTACACCACAATAACAACAAGTTGTTCTTACTTTTTTAAGTTCCCATTGTCTAAATTTTTCTTTACCCTTAGGCATTAGTGCTCCTACTGGACATACAGATACACAATTTCCACAAGATACA
>DAVZGU010000192.1:0-4755 GCA_052274215.1 Clostridium sp.
TTACCATAATCCATATTATCTATATAGTACTTCAATTTATTTTTGCCTATTTTTCTATCTACTTCTTCAAAATACCAATTTACAGAATATTTCATTGCAGAAAATAATGTATTATCTTGATTCCACTCCCTATAAGGATATTTGCTTCCATCCCATTTGAAAAGTTCTTTCTCATCTTTAATAACACCTGTTTCTAAACCTATCAAAGCTTCTACTATTTTATAGGTTGAGCAAGGTGATACTCTTTTTTCACTTTTCTCTTTGTTATAAACTATATAGTCTCCTTTATTAACATCAAACAATACAAAGCTTCCTTCAAAGCCCTTATAAAATCTGCTTAAATCTTTATAATCACTATTTTTTTCTAATGCTTTTTTATCCTTTACTATGGCATTTCCTTGTGTACTACCTAAAAACATACATGTTAAAATAATAAAAACAACTGTTTTAGTCAACACTATACCTTTTGAATCTTTCTTAAATCCAGCTATCATTTTTATCCTATTTTTTGCATTATTTTTGCTTTTTATAATACCAAGTGTGAAAATATTATTTCTATTATAAGCAATTAACTCTAGAAGTTTAATAATAGTAAGGCCATAGCCTTTTATCTCTTCCTCATTTATTTTTGAAAGAACATGTCCATCACAAGCTATTTCCATATCTTTTTTCATAAGATAAAAACCATAATATATAATAGGATTAAACCAATAAATTAATTGTAGTAGACTTATTAACAAACTTACAGCCATGTCCTTTCTCTTGTAATGAGCTAGTTCATGTAGCAATATATATCTCATCTCATCCTGTGTAATTTTCTCTTCTATTCCATCAGGAATAAGAATATAGGGGTTTATAAATCCAAAAAGTGCTGGACATCTATCACCATCTATTCTTACAATATTTATGCTTCGATTTATATTTAGATCTTTTTTACAGCCTTCCAATAAAACCTTAATATTTTCATCATAAATTTGTGGTCTATCTTTTATTCCTGCCCTAAGCTTAATATTGGTTATAACAATTAAGGCAAAGCCTATAAGAAAAACTATTAACCACAGAATATAAAATATTGAATAATCTCTATTTATAGAAATAGCATAGTCCTTCGTTGAGTTCATTACCATAGATAATTCTTTATGTGAATTATTTGAAACTGTTACATTGGTAATATTCATACTTTTGTGTGCAATGTTTGAAAAAAAGCTTATAATTCTATCTATACTTACTGGGATTCGAGGAAAATAAGGAATTAGTAATTTTAAAATTAGTATAAACCAAATATAATAATTCCATCTTGCCCCCAATTTCTTATTAAATAAAATTTTAATTAACAATATGCCAAATATCACTATGCTACTAGCAATGGAAGAATAAATTAAATGAGAAAAAAACTTAGATATTAACATAATAAATTTACCTATCTTTCTTGCAATCAAGAATTTGTTTAAGGTCTTCTATATCTTCTGTTGATAAATTTTCATCCTCTATAAAATTTAAAAGCATTTCTTTAAAGCCCCCATTATATATCCTATCAAGAAAGGAGTTACGTTCAATTTTTACACATTGTTCTTCAGTAAAAATAGGGTAATATTTATATATTCGTCCTTCCTTTTCATAGGAAATAATATTTTTATTTAGTAACCTGTTAATCAACGTTTTTACAGTCTTAGGTTTCCAACTAACATCACCACTTAATTTTTCTATTACAGTATTTGCTGTCACTGGAGCATCAGACCATATAATCTTCATAACCTTCCACTCAGTTTCAGCAATTCTTGGTATTTCTTTCATTCTTATTAACTCCCCTCATAATTTATATTAATACATCTATATATATTTATTAGAAACTTATTAGAGTTCCTTCTAAAATACATCCTCTATTATTTAACAGGATGAAATTTTTCAAATACTTTTCTTACCATTGGCACTACATAATGGCTTCCACCTCTTTCTTTTACATCCTCAGCCATAGCTATTACAAGAAGATCAGGATTATCCGTATTAACTGCCGCAAACCAGCCTAATTCTGTACCATTAACATCATCTTGAGAAAGCTTTATTTCTGCAGTTCCAGTCTTTCCTGCTAAGCTTAGTCCTTTAATATATGCTTGGTGTCCAGTACCTCTAGGATTTTCAACAACCTGAGTTAAATCCTTTAAAATTGTGCTTGCCACCTCTTCTGTAAAAACATTAGACTTCCACATTTCTGACTTTGCAGTTCCATTATATTTAATATATGGTTTTATCATACTGCCCTTATTAACAAAGGAACTATAAATAGCTGCTAAATGAAGAGGATTTATCAATACTTCACCTTGTCCATATCCACTATCTGCTAGCTGAACTTCACCTTTTATATCTCCATCCGCATCAAATTGAGATTTAGACAATCCATATTCAAAAGGAATTTTTTCGCCTAAGCCAAATTCTTTTAACTCTGCTTGAAGCGTATCCTTGCCGATATCTAATGCTGCCTGTGCAAAATATATGTTGTCCGAATGAATAAAAGCATTTCTTAGATCTGATGGCTGTCCATAATCTACAACTCTTGTAACAAAATAATTTCCAAAGCTTTTATCCTTCTGCCATCTAAGCCCTGAAATATTCTTAGAAATCTCTGCATCAATCTTCTTTGTTTTAAGTCCTATGGCAGCAATTACTGGCTTAAAAACTGATCCAGGACATAAATTGCTTTGAAATCTGTTATACAAAGGCTTTTTCTTATCTTCATTTAAACTTTTCCATAAATCTTGCGACATTCCCATGACAAAATTATTAGGATCATATGAAGGGGTACTAACAAGAGCAAGTACTTCACCAGTTTTAGGATTCATTGCTACTGAGGTTCCTGCATCTTTACTTAATTCATCATAAAGAAGACTCTGCATATCAGCATCTATGGTTAACTTTAAATCTTCACCATTTTGTACTGCTCTACTAATTAAAGACTTTTTCTTTTTATTATTTTTATCTACTACATATATTTCATATCCATTTTTTCCTCTAAGTGTTTTTTCATATATTTTCTCCAAACCAGTTTTCCCAATTATATCATCCTTTTTATAGCCTTCCTCCTTATTTTTTTCAATTTCCTCCGCACTTATTGCTTGAATATAGCCTATTAGATGTGCTGCTTTTTCCTTTAACGGATATACTCTTGCTTTCTTCTCATTTACCATTACTCCTGGTATTTTTAAAAGCACATTTATTTTTTCTGTTTCATCCTCAGATATTGTTTTTATAGGAATAGACATGTCTGATTTTACATATGTAGCGGACAGCTTTTTATTAATATCTTCTAGGGAGACTTGTAGTATTTTTGAAACATTTTCCTTTGATTTAGCTGCATCATTACCAAGCTTTCCTGGTACAATATCTATTTCAGCAACTGTACCATCCAGTGCCAAAATTTTATCATTTTTATCCTTTATTTCACCTCTTTTAGCATTCAAGGTAGCTACACGTATTTTATCTTCATTCTCAAGTTCAGGGAAAATCATCTTGCTGCTCCATAGAATTTCCCATGTTTTATTCTTGCTATCTTTAATTAATTCACCAGTATTATTAAAAGTTAATTTACCTGCTATCGTATCCATTATAACCTCGAACTTAATACTCTCTATGCTTGAATCATATTTCTTTTTTTCTGAATCCTTAATTTTAACATCAATTTCTTTTAATTCAATTCCACTATAAATATTTTTATAACGCTGAACAAAATCTGCTTCACTAATCTTTTTTCTGCTTTCCGCATCAATCATATTGTACATTAGTGTAAAATCTTGTTTATTCCACGCATTCACATAGCTATTAAAAGATTCCTGAGCTGAAATAGTTTTAGTATTATTCCACCATAGGAAAGATATACCTGATACTAGCGTAATTATCACTAAAATAACTAAGACTAATTTTTTACATCTATAAAACCTACCATTCAAAAATTTGTTTTTCATTTAATAAATACCTCTCCTTTAATATTGTACTTAATTCAATATAACTTTTACTTTCTTTCTATAGATTACAGTAGTAATCTATAGAAAGCTTACTACTGTAATTCATAAATGTCAACTGTTTTTGGGATATGTGTAGTGATGGGTTCACGAGACTCATAGAATATTCATTATATTCCACAAGTCGCTAGAGCATATAAGTGAACTCCATATTAATAATCTACTATTCTTTAGATTTTCTTCAATTAATTATTAAAATGGGGTATAATTTATAGGGAATTAAACTGAAGAGGAGAGTAAATTATGAGGATATTAATCACAGGAGCTAATGGTCAGCTAGGAAGGGAACTCGCTAATCAATATGGAGATAAAAAAGGTGTTGAGTTAATACTTGCTGGTAGATCAGATTTAGATATATCAAACGTTAAAGAAGTATATAGATTTGTAAATGAAAATAAACCTGATGTTATTATCAATTGTGCTGCACTTACGGCTGTCGATAAGTGTGAGTCGCAAATAGATATGGCATATAAGATAAATACAATAGGACCTAAAAACTTAGCTATAGCTGCAAATGAAATTGGAGCAGAAATCGTTCAAGTATCAACAGATTATGTTTTTGATGGCAATACAAATAAATTACTAACCGAATTTGATGAAGTAAATCCACAAACTGTTTATGGAAAAACTAAGCTTGAGGGAGAAATATTAGTTAAGAATCACAACCCTAAGCATTATATAGTTAGAACTGCATGGCTTTATGGTGACGGAAATAATTTTGTAAAGACTATGATAAATTTAA
>DAVZGU010000193.1:0-4751 GCA_052274215.1 Clostridium sp.
AAAAGTAATAATTATTCAATATCGTATAAAAATAATAAATAAATATTATAATGACCAGTTTTAAAACTATAAGTTGTCTCCAGCAAATTCAAATCTGACGATAACTTATAGTTTTTTTAGAGTGCCTAAGAATAGTGCCTATATTTGCATTTCAAAACATTTACTAACCATTCGAAACGTGTCAGAAATAAATAAGATGTACTTATGACACACAAAAACAATGAATAAAGACTATTTCACAAAGTGTACCTTGTGAAATAGTCCTTATTCCCCTTTTGGAGGGGATGGGTAAAAATACCCTATTAGGATTTTTTCAGATTTATCGTTCAAGATCAGTTAATTAATTGTTTTCTAAATCCTTTCCAGCATTATAGGCTTTGTTTAAAAATTTTTTTTTCTTTTGTATAGAATCTTTAGTAAAGGCTCCAAGTACAGTAATTCTCTTAATAGGCTTTATTCCCATAGCTTTTAATGATCTTTCAGTATATCTAAAATATCTGTCAAATATTAAATGGATTGGTGCTGCTTGAGAATAAATAAAGATAGTTTTTTTAATACCAAACCGTGGTTTATGCTTTTCATTTGTCAATGGATAAAACCGATCTAGAAGGTTTTTAAGGAGTCCTGACATTTGATGAATGTATACTGGTGAGGACAATATTAAGTAATCTGCTTCCTTTATTTCTGCATATATATGTCTAAGATCATCCTTTATTACACAATAATCATGCTCTGGTTCCCTACAATACATACAAGCTTGGCATGGTTTTATGGTCATATCATTAAGATAGTAAATCTTACAATCAATTTGTTTTTCAGTTGCTCCTCTAATAACTTCTTTGACAACTGTGTCAATATTACCATTTTTTCTTGGGCTTCCAACAAAAGCAATTAATTTACTCATATTTATTTTCTCCTTTATCTTTCTCAAGCAAATTTTTAATTGAAGTGTCATCACAAACATCACCATGTGAATTATAAAATACCTTTGCCCCTTTATTTAATAACATGTTAATACTATTTCTTAGTTCATTAATATCATTCCATATAAATGGGTACTTAGCTATAGCATATTTTCTTTTGTGATACCCACTAATCATATCCCCAACAATGGTTTCCCCGTTATTTAGTAAAACTGACAGGGAGCCTGCAGTGTGGCCTGGGGTGTGAATAACTTCTCCATTTACACCAAACTGATTTAAATTCAAGTTATTTTCTATTAGTAAATCAGCTTTAAAACTTTTTATTATTGGATCTTTCATAACTATCATTATCAATTTTGCAAAAAAACTTCTAGCTTGTACTGGAGTTGAGATACCTTTTGCAAGGTAATCACCTTCAATTTTATGAATTAGGACTTTTGCACCTGTTAAAGTTTTCATTTTCATAATTCCACCAGTATGATCAAGGTGGTTATGTGTTAGTATAATTAAAGAAATATCTTTAGGGTTTATTTTGTTTTTAATGAAGAACTTCTTTATTTTTTCAAAGGATTGCGGTAATCCTGTATCAACTAAAATATATTTTTCCCCTTTTATTAAAAAGGCTTTTACCATTCCCAAATTAATTGTAATTACTTGCGTTACCATATATTATCCCCGCCTCCAAATTTCAATATTATCTTTTATAAATACTTCTATTGTCCTAGGTTTTCTTTTTAATAGGATTTCAGCAGTATTCGTAACATGGTTCGCCATACCTAATTTTGTTGTAAGATATAATACCATCATTACAGTAGCAAATTCTTTTTTGATTCCTCTAGCAATCATTTCTTTTCTAAATTTCAATAAAGGTGGGTTTGAATATGTGATTTTTCGTTCAAGTATTTTTGTCATACTATCTGCAACTTGATAATAGGTAATAGCCTCTGAACCTGTAATCGTATATGCCTTATTTTTATGGCCTTTTTCTGCGAGCGTCCTTCCAATTATTTCACCAATATCTCTTGTATCTAAAAAACTAATTCTAGCGTTTCCTGAGGGTATAAATAGGTCGTTTCGCAGCTTGATATCTTCTGCATGTGTTGTGGATAGATTTTGCATGAAAAAACTAGGCCTTATAAAAGTATAAGGTATTTCAGACTTTAGAATGGCTTTTTCAATTTTGTGATGTGGTGGGAATGGATTTTTTTGTGCACCTAGTAAAGATAAAAATACTATTTGCTCAACACCAGCTTCTTTGCATTTTTGAATTAAAGGTTTAAATATTCCATTAACATCTGTAAGTTGTGGTGGTCTTACTAAAAATATCTTTTTAACGCCATGTAAAGCAGTTTCATAGGTATCTATATCTTGAAAATCAAAGTTAATATATGCCATAGAATTATCTTGCTCAATACTTTTTTTAATGTTTCTTACACCAGCTAGAAAGTCTCTATTTATACTTTTTAAATAGTCCACTACTGCACTTCCTACATTCCCCGTTGTTCCTGTCAATAAAATCTTTTCAACCATTATTCTTCAGTCCCTTCATTTAATTTATAAATCATTTCTGTAAGTTTCTCAGCTTCTTCATTTGAATAAATTGAAAATATATCAATTGTTAATTCATCACTTATTGTTTTCATTTTATCAACTAACTTATTACATTCTTTAAATATCTCTAAGTAAGATGATCTTTTATCTTTTGGATTGGCAACTTTAACCACTATGCCTTTTTTCTCTAATCTATTTATAATACCTGATATAGTCGGCTTGTCTGACCCCAGTCGCTGAGATATTTCCGATGCAGTAATTGGACACTCCGATGAATGTATCTGAATTATAACTGAGAACTGCGCAGCAGTAATATCAAACTCCATTAATGCTTTATCTAGTTTGTTTTTTAGATGTCTTGATGCCTTGATTATCAGGTAAGATAAGTTCTGCATATAGTCCTCCTTATATAGATAGTATGCTAACTATATAGTAAGTGTACTAACTTAGTCTATATTTGTCAATTGTTTATGATTATTCACATATTTTCAACAAAGTATAAAACTTTCTGCAACTTTAAGAGGTTTACTTATTGATTGAATAATACAACAAATATTGGTATAGTAGTCGTATATTTGTAGTTGAAGAGGTGAGGATAATAGCAAAAGTTTTATATATAAATGGTCCTGCTCATGGTCATATTAATCCGACTCTTGGTTTAGTTGAAGAGTTAGTTCGCAGAGGCGAAAAGGTCGTTTATTTTACAACGGAAGAATTCAGAGATAAGATTCAAAAGAAAGGTGCCGAAGTAAGAACCTATAGAAAAATAAATACCAGTCAAAATTTTGAAAAACATGGCAGTATATTTAATCTAGCTGCTGATGTTTCAAGTACAGCAAAGAAAATAATACCTGATATTTTAGATAAAATAAAAGGTGAAAAGTTTGATTACGTTATACATGATGCTATGTTTGGTGCTGGAAAGCAGATAAGTGAGATATTAGGGGTCCCATCTATATGTGGCTGTGCTGCATTTGGCCCATCTGAAACAGTAAAGAGAATTCTATCTGGAAGCAAATTCAATATGTTTAAAACACTTATAAAGGGCATACCTGGTTTAATAGAGTTTAAAAAAAATTCAAAATATCTTGAGAAAATCTATAATATAAAATACCCTGGTGTTTTTCAAACCATTTTTAATAAAGGCGATTTAAATATAATATTTACTTCAGAGTATTTCCAACCTGATTCAGATGCTTTAGACCAATCTTTCAAATTTGTTGGTCCAATCATAACAGATAGAGCTGAATTACCGGACTTCCCATTTGAGTCCTTGAAGGGACATAACGTGATTTTTATATCAATGGGAACTGTTTTTAACAACACACTAGATTTTTATAAGAAATGCTTTGTCGCTTTTAAAGACGAAAATGTGAAAGTAGTTCTTTCTGTGGGAAGTATAATACCCATTACAGCCATAGGAGAAATCCCAAAAAATTTCATAGTCAGAAAATATGTACCACAACTTGAATTACTAAAATATGTGAATATATTTATAACGCATGGTGGAATGAATAGTGTAAGTGAAGGACTCTATAATAATATTCCATTAATAGTTATTCCTCAATTTGCTGACCAGCCTGCTGTTGCAGCAAGGGTGAAAGAGTTAGGTGCAGGAGTTATTTTGAATAAAGAAAATATTAATCCGGAAATTTTAAGACAGGCTGTTCAGGAAATATTTAGATATCCATCATTTGCTGAAAATAGTAAAAAAATCGGACATTCTCTTAGAAATGCAGGGGGAAAGAAAAAAGCAGTTGACGAAATATTAGCCTTTAGGGATAATAAGTGTATGGGTATGAGTCAAGCAATTTCAATTAAACTAAATGAATAGGTTTGGATTCAAAAGTTGAGCCTATAAATAATTTAAATCAGATAGTGAATAAGAATTATTTTACAGAGATAATACTTTTCTTGATATTAAATCTTTTTATATTAGTGAAAAATCTATTAAAGCAAGGCTTTTTTTAAAGTAATGATAAACTCTATGAAGAAGGATCTTCTTCATAGAGTAAAAATTTTATTACCAAGGAATAATACCATCTCTATTTGTAAATGTTCCTGTTGGCCCATTTTTATCCATTGTAGCCATTCTTACAACTGCATCAGTTCCTTCTTTAACAGTTTGAATACCATTGCTGAAACTTTCTCCAGTTTTAGTTGGACCTGGGTCTATTGCATTAATTCTAATATCAGGAAGAGCTTTTGAATATTGTACTGTGAGCATAGAAACTGCTGCTTTTGATGAACTGTATGCAAGGGCATTAACCTTAGACT
>DAVZGU010000194.1:0-4734 GCA_052274215.1 Clostridium sp.
AAATTTTTTTTATTTTTTTATATTGATACACTTCTTCTATAGTTTTAATACTAATTTTAATTTTTCGCTGATAAAAAAGTGTATCAAAAGAGAAGTGTATCAGTATATCATCTTCTATAATATCATTTCTGCTAAAAATAATATTTCATCTTCAGTTAAACTTATGTTTATTGCGTCTTTAAATACTTTATTTGCCCCTGTAATAATCTCTACCAAGTGTGAATTTATCTTAGCTTTTTCCCTCTTGTACTTTAACCCATCCTTTATTATCATTCTCTCTAGTGCACAACCTACATGCACCATTATTCTTATTTTGGTTGCATTGTTAAAGCTTATTTTTGTGTTTTCTTCTAAAAGACTTACAAATTGATACAATACACTTATTATTTTAGAAGGATTTAAATAAGTTAAAAATTGATTTAAACTATCTTCGCAAAGTTCTTTAACCACTACATTTTCTTCTTTCCTCTCTGTAGGTATATCATTTTTCTGTATTATATTCATAAGACGTTTTTCACCATCACCTCCAATAAGATTCTCTATTGATATAAACGGTGCATTTATCTTAGGATTCATAACACCAACAGCGGCTATTATTCTATATTGATTCATCAAATTCTCTAATTCAACTTTAATATTAATTATTCCTATAGGTATAATTAATATTTCATCTCTAGTTACATTAATTACAATATTATTAACTAATTCTTTAAGCTTTTTTGCTGTACCTTCGCCCGTTGAGCATATGGTTATTATAGCTGCACTTTTTTGCATCACTGTTTTTTGGGAATTTTCACTATAAAGCCTATAGCCTTTAAAGTCCTTTAAAGAATCATATAAAGTATCTAAATCCATATCAAGCATGTTGGCTTTTCTAACCGCCTCCAGCACGAGTGGCGTCGATGCCATATCAACAGTCTTAACTCTTATTCCTGTTTTTTCAGTTATTATAGTGTCAAAACTTGTTAGAGATCCCATATCGACAAGTAAAAGTACTCCCCGTCCCATATCAATTTCATTTACCTTTTCTATTATATCATTAAGCACCCTCTGTGGACTTACATCAAGTGGCATATCTATGCCTTCAACTACTCCCTCGCCTAAGAGATTCCTTGCTACATTAACCATAGAACTTGCAGTACTGCTGCCATGTAGGGCAACTATTACAGCTACTCTTTCATTGTTTTGCTCTTCTTGCACTGAACTAATGAGAAGTGTTAGGTAAATCACTTCCATATCAGGTACTATAATATTATATTTTTTCTCAATAAGATCTTTTATTTTAAGCGATATATTAAATTCTTGAGGCTTGTCATTAATTGTATTTTTTATATTAGTATATTGCAGGCTACGCCTATTCTCTATTCTTTTTAAGAATGCACTGAGGTGAAGACTAAACGCATATAGAAATCTTTCATTAAACTTCCTTTTTAACTCTGTTTCTACAATACCTCTCACTTGTTCTGCAAATTGAAGGGTATCTTCATTTACTATCTTAAGTATTTTTTCTCTATCCTGAGCACTATTTTTACTCTTTTTATAAAAACATTTAAGGTGAATATTTATATCTGTTGTTATGAATTTTTTTATATATTCATCATCTGCACCTTCATCCTTTAATATAGCAGCTTTATCTTCAATTATTTTATATAAGTTAAATGTCGGCTCAGAGGAATCCTCTTCTATGAGAACTTTATACCCCTGTGGCATCACCACCATTTGCTTATCAAAGTTCTTGGATAACTCATCCATCTCCATTCTTTTACTACTTGAAGAGAATAGACTGTTTTTTATATCCGAAGGTAGTGATTTAAAATCTATCTCGATGAACTCTTTATTGTTTATGCTATTTAAAAATCCAGTAGCACAAACTAATTGTATATTAGATTTCAGCTGACCAATATTCCCATATGAGGCACTTCCTATAATTGCCTTTACGGCTTCTGCATCTACCTTTATTGGTTTATTTACTCTATGTGCTTCATTTGCTAAGAGAAATTTCACTATGTCTAATTTATCTTTACTTGGACGTTCTTCTAAAGATGGGAGAGATATAACTATAGGAATTCTTCTTACAAATGTTTTTAATAATGATGACGCAGGATCCTCTGTGGTTGCTCCTATAATAAGCACAGTAGATTTTCTGTTTCTTTCTGTTTCACCGAGTTTATTATAGTTTCCAGTATCTATGAAATAAAATATCATCTCCTGTCCCTCTGGTGGAAGCCTATGAATTTCATCAAGGAATAGTATTCCACCGTTAGCCTTGGCTACAAGGCCTTCTTTTTCTACATCAGCTCCTGTGAATGCACCTTTTATATGTCCAAACATGTGGGATAAGAGAAGTTGAGGATTATTATAATAGTCTGCACAATTAAATAGTACAAAGGGAGCTTTAGCCTCTAATCTCTTAACATATACGGCGTATTTATACATCATATTAGCAAATAAAGTTTTGCCCACTCCTGTAGGACCTACTATAAGTGTATTAAGTCCATTAGGAGGGTAAAGGACGGCAGCTTTAGCTTGTTCAATGTGAGTTCTTAGGCTTGTATTATATCCTATAAGACTATCAAATGGATTCTTTTCTACCTCTTCAGTATTATCTTCCTCTATAAGTTCATTAAAATTTTTTAATTCTAATGGACCAGGCTGCAATTTATATTCTAAAAGTCTTTCCACTGTTTCTCTGTCTAAAAATAGTACAGGTCTACCCTTTATCTTTATTATCTTATCTGCTCTAAGCAGATTGTTTAGCTCAAGACTTACATTATTTCTAATCATAGATAGACCTTTTGCTATCTCTGTAGCACTAAAACCCCTCCCAGATTTAATATCTTTTAAAAAAAATCCTTTAGATTCTACAACCATATAGTTGTATACCTTTTCAATCCTTTTCATAACTTTCGCCCCATCTATAATAAATTTTTGTGTTTTTCTTATATTTAAATTATTTAAATCAAATGTACTTAACTATAATAATACTCTATTATTAATACACTATTCAATAGCGTATTAATAATATATGAATATCGGAAATTTGATTATGTTTACAAAAATGGATATATGGATATTGGAAATGCTGGCAAAACAGCTGCAGATCAATGCACTAGAAACAAAAACACAGTAGATTTGTATTTTCTCTACTGTGTTTTTGTTATTATATAGGAAATAGCTTGCGGAGAACACTATGGCAAAAATCTGTACAAATGATCATTCATAGGACTTTCCACATCTCCTCAAATTACTCTTATTCTATTTTTGCGCATATTCCCACTCAGGTCTCAGTATTCCATACAAATACATATCATAACGTCTACCATCTCTGTGAATAAATTCTCTATAGACCCCTTCTCTTTTAAATCCTAATTTCTCATATAGCTTTATTGCAGGCTCATTATATTCAAGCACAGTAAGATATATTCTATGAAAATTTAGTTCCTCAAATCCAAACTCTATAGTTAATTTAAGAGCTTCTTTTCCGTGCCCCTGTCCCCTATGTTTTTCTTCCCCTATTCCTATATATATTAATGCAGTTCCATTATTCCAAGATATATTTTCAAATCCTGTAATACCAATAATTTCTTGCTGTTCAATATTTTTAACAGCAAAAATATAAGCTGTATTACATTCTTTTGCTTCGATTATTATCTCCCTTACCTCTTCCCTGTTTTTAGGAATTGCGCTTACTACATCATAATTACGCATGAAGGACACATCATTATGCCACTTTTTAAGTTCTAAAATATCTTCTTCATTTACAGAAGTAAGTTTTATTTTTTCCCCTACTAAAAGATTTTTCATTCTATCACCGTCCTCAGCTTTAATTTGAAATTGATTGTATGTAATCTTCAAAAAAATAGACTAGCTGTATGCTAGTCTATTCTATTAAATGTTGCTAAAACTAAAAATATATTTTTTTTCTAATTTAAAAGGATGGTAGGATAATTTAGCTTTTCTAAGACCTACGATTCCGAGGTCCTGTTCCCTATTAATTATCTTAACATCACTAAAACTCGTATCAACAAAAGTTTTGTTGATAAAGCTATAGACTCCACTATACTTTGTATCTGCTTTTTCTATATGGATTACTGCCAAATCATCATTTAATTTTTCTCCCAAACTAAACGCTACAATTTTTCCATCTACATAAACAGCTATTCCTTTATCGTTTAAAATTTCCATATTTTTTACGATATCTTTTATCCCCTGTAATTCATAATAAAGTACATCATCATCATCATTATTACCTGCATACCATTTTTCTGCAGCTAATATTACGTCACTTATTACTTCTTCCCCTTTAATGTCTTTAACTTCATAGTTATACTTCTTTATAAAGGAATTATAATGATTCTTTTTCCCATGAAGCTTCTTACCCGAAAGCTTTATAAGCTTTTCTGCTTCATATAAATAATCAAAGTTATCTCTATCTTCCTTTATACAGATACCATTAGCATCATCATATATATCCCTTATCTCTTCCATAACACCTTCATCAAGATCCTTAAATAAATATTCCATATTATTTTCTGTTTTATAATCCATTAGTGCATCTATTATTTCTTTAAGATTTTCTTTACTATATCCCAAAGGTTGCATAAAATAATATCTTCCCTCGAAATCCTTCTTTTTTATTATTAGAGCACCTTTATAAATAGTAAAACAAACATCACAAGCTTCTCTCCATATATATAAAGTTGTAAAAGAATATTCACAACTTAGAAATTTATA
>DAVZGU010000195.1:0-4724 GCA_052274215.1 Clostridium sp.
CAAGTAAACCCATATCATTAGATATGGGTTTACTTTATTAAGTTAGTATTGATATTCTGAAAGTAACACAATACCAATTGAGTTACTTTCAGATTGAGGCTATTACTCATTCTTTTGAAATTGTAAATATACTTAATTTATGGTAATTATGGTATAATAAAATATATATTTTATGACGAACTTGTAGATTATTGCGTCTTAGATAATAAAATAATAATCAATCATATGGGAGGTACAATGGGAAAAGTGAGAGGTAGCTGGAGTAAAAAACAAACAGATGAAAAAGTGCTGTCTGTACTTAGCAATATTTGTTCTATAAGCATAATAATATTTGTATGTACGCAGATTTTAGGTGTTTGGAAAATTGAAACAGATGTATTTGTTCCATTGTTGGGTGTGTCAATGTTAATTCAAGCCATTCAGTATTGGAAGAAAAATAAAGAGGTTGCTAAAAGTCATTTATTGGCTGCGATACTTGCTTTGGTGTTTTCAATTTTTGAATTTGTAATAAAATAAACTCAAATTTGTAAAATGGATTGGATTAGCGAAAGTAACACAATAGTAATTGTGTTACTTTCACTTTGGGTCTATTGCCCATTCCTTAAAAATTTTATTTTGAATGTAACATAGCGTGTTGACTTGTTACGTTCAATGTATTACAAATCAGTCTTAATACAATACTAAGACGCCGCAGTCAAAGGCTGGTCCATATCATATTTTTTCCTTCATTCTTCATACGAAAACCTGATGTGGCACAAGTTCTTCACTACTCTAGGTCACAAAGGAAGCTTTGGACTATCTTACTCACTGCTCAGAAGTAAACTATTCTATTAAGGCCCTGATTATTCATCATTCTATTTAGTATTAGTAGCAGTCAGTAAACTTGTCCAAAGCAAATAAAATACTCCCCCTTCCCCCAGGGGAAACAGATCCGACGGCGTGCACCGATTCTAGTTAAATTTAAATTTTCCTTAATTCAATCATTCTATATAACTAATCAAAAAAATCCTAAAGTCTACGCAGCCCTGTAGGTAATTCTCTCTCCATCCACCGCGACCTTTCACGAACGGGCACTATTATTCATAAAAGATTCTGAAGTACCCGGACAATTAAGCTAAATACCCGTGGCTCGATAAATTTCTAATACGAAATTTAATCATGTCGTTGAATCAAAATACGTATGTAGTATTATTTACATTTTTGATGAACTATAAATCAAAAACAAACTACTATTTTATGGCCATTACGACGTAAAATTAGAAATTTATAAATTAATTTTTATTATCAAATAGTTTTGGATATAAGTATAGTAAACATCCATTTACTATTGCAAGTATAATATAATTAATTTGATTGTTTTTTAGTTTCATAACTTCAAATCCTATAAAAAACGTTAAGAAAATAATTAAAAAATTTAGCAATGCAAATAATCTATTCTTTTTCATATTTCCCCCCCTAGCATTCACTATTTAAGATCTTTTACCAATCTGACGTAACTTTTGGTCTTAGGGATATTATAGCATTAGCTTATACAAGCTGTCACAAAAGGTGGTGTTTTGTAACACTACCCTCTGTAAGCGACTATTTTAGTTAGTTAAAATTGCAATAACGGTCCTATGACTGTTTTTTACATGTATCTGTACTGAGTCATATGAAAAAGTCTTAAATAACTGATTTTACAGGTTAGGTAAAATAACTTCCTGACGACATCCTGTTCCAGATTTTATATAGATTGTTTTTCAACTTCTTTTCAAAATCTTCAATTGACTGCCCATCAACTCCATGTGTTCCCTTGTTTGCTTTAACTTTCTCATAAGCTGTAACTACAGCTCTTTTAGAAATATTAAACGGCTTTATTTCCTTCATAAGTTCCGCCTCCTTTCAAAGTTGACTTATTTCTGAAACTGAATAACCCAAAGTCCTTAGCTCCATTTCCATTACAGAAATTTCTTCACTACTCCGACTCAATCTGCCTCTATGCTTGCATCGATACTCTTTTCTCACAGTTCTTCTGCTTGAAATACCCTCTTAACATCAAGCCGTAGGTTCCTACGCTCCGTACAAATGCCTGTACTAAATTCATGCCACCTTTATGCCGTTCACCGCCTAGACAGTAACCAGAAGACAGAACAAAACTTTCAATGAAAAAACTTGAAGTTGAAAATGCATTCTTAAAAAAATGGAGAAACTAGGAAGGGGGCGGTATTAAGCTATATAAGACAAAAAAATAAGTGTATTGCAATTTCATATCATCATGAAAAAAGAAAAGCTCTCTATCTCCTTGTAATATAAGCTAGCAATAATTCCACGCTTTTCATACTATAAGTGGCTAAAACGTGAAGAGTCTGTGCTAGAGTCTGAAAATAAGATGTTTATGGAAGAGATTATTAAAATTTATAAGAAAGTAGATGGAATCTACGATTAAAGAAGAATGAAGATGAACTTGAATCGTTAGTTAAATAAAATTTATAACGATAAACGTATTTATCGACTTATGAATCTATCAGGGTTACAAGATGTGGCAGGAATGAATCAAAGCATATCACGAATAGAAAAATACATAGACAGTGGTCCAATGGAGGGCTTTTGGGGTATTCTGAAGTGTGAAAAGTACTACTTACAAAACTACAATACATATGAAGATCGCTCTAAGGCAATTGATAAATATATTATTTTCTACAATAACAAGAGATTTCAGGAAAAATTAAACGACCTTAGTCCTCTGGAATTTAGGGCTTTGGCCGCTTAAGCAATTTTTATTATTTCCGCTGTCTACTTGACAGGGAGCACATCAACTTGAGTTACATTCACTTTGAGACTATTTAATATTGTTTAATTATTGCAAACACACTTTATTTTTAAGATATACCTTCTAATTTACTATACTTGAAACATTTCATTGTTTTTTTCACTCCTTTATAAACCCAATAAACTACTATTATACCTATAACATAGCGAATATTTATAGAGAAAACTATTATGGGGCTTAATTTCGACAATAATAATAAAAGTATCATCAAAGCCATAGCACTACACCCAAATATAAAATCAGCAAGCTTTGAAAAATGTTTTTTTGAAAGTTCAAAAGCATTTTTACCTATATAATTTGTTAATATAAAAAATATGGCAACTGCAATTAAACCGCGTAATAACATAGGTAATGTGTAGTCATAAGTAATCTTAAAATCAGAACTCCCTTTTGCAAATTTAGGCAAGTATAAGAAAACAAAATCTATAGTGAAAATCATACAAAATCCTTCGACTGTAAATCCTAAATACTTTTTAATTGTTTTTAGAACATGTTTTTTAGGATTTACAGCCGATATTATATTATCGGCGAATTTTTTATAATCCTCACCCAACATACTTTTTACAGTATTACCTTCTTCTTGCCAATCTAAAAACACCCTCAATATATCACTAATAATTTCTTCTTGTTCTTCGTCACTTAAATTACTTACCCTCAAATAACAAACTATATCTGCAAATATACTCTATTTTAAAATTTATGGTATTATTAGTATAATTAAATAAATATTTCATGTCGTACTCGCAATATAATATGCAGTAGTTTTTTATTGAATTAATATATAAATAGGAATTTGAGAGGAGGATTTGAAATGAACATTGCTCTTTGGATTGCAATAGGTGCTACTTTTTTATGTGCTTTTGTTGCCATCAGTACAAAAAATAACAAGAAATAAACTTCAATTTATCTAAGAATGCACTATGAACAATTTTCATAAATGGTACATCAATCGCGATTCTACGATACATTAATAATTGTAAAAAATAACGTACAAACCAACATATTCGAAAATAATATTAACTATAAGGGAGAAAACTGAAATGATAGAGCAAAGAAAAGAAGATTGTCCGGGTAACGTAGAATGTAAACAGATATATAAAGAGAAAGATTACAAACTAATTTTAAGGGAAGAAACTCAACATTTTATAATTTATTACACTGAAATAGATACGACATGTATAGATAAAGTTTCAAATGTTCTCGAAAATAGTTACAATAGAATTACAATTATTTTTAATGAACAACTTAAAGAAAAACTGACTATTGAGATTCATTCAGATATTAATCAGCTTCATATTGCTTTAGGATTTCCCAATGCACCTGATTGGATAAGAGGAGGGATTGGGGTAGACAAAATTGTAATAGCATCTCCTTTAAATCCACCACCTGGTTCACAATTTGATAACGTAGTAAATACAGCTGTTCATGAGTTTGTGCATATAATAGTAAATAAAATAAATAATCATACGCCCAGATGGTTGAATGAAGGAATTGCATGTTACGAAGCAAAAGATAATAATGAAAACTGGATAAGGAAAACCATTAATGACGGTTTAGTAAACAGTACGATTCCTACACTCAATGATTTAGATACTGGCGAGGATTTTGAAACATTTTTCAAACGCAACGGGTATCAATATTCATACACAATAGTTGAATCAATAGTTGAAGAGTTTGGTTATGGTAAGTTATATAATTTAATAAAATCACCGGATAACGTTATAGGCATTTTTGGCATAACAGAGGAGCAATTGCAAAATAAATGGATTGAGTATATTAAAAAGAATTATCTACTAACCTAAACATGAAAGATTTTCTATTTTTTATTACTTAATAATGTTTGGATACCATATATATTTATTAGTTCCTCTGCACATGATGCACTTCAAACAACAACACCACTAATATATCATAC
>DAVZGU010000196.1:0-4710 GCA_052274215.1 Clostridium sp.
GATATCTTTCAAAGAAATTTTCTCCGTGTTTAATACTATTTCTTCTCCTTCAACCTCTTTTAAGGCATTTAAGTTGTCTATAAGCTTTCCAAATCTAATAACCTCTTCATTAAGATAAGTCAATCTTTCATTATCTACCGGGAAAATGCCATCAATCATAGCTTCAAAATTATTTTGAAGAATATTAAGAGGCGTTCTGACTTCATGAGATATATCTGATACTAACCTCTTTCTAAGGACATCCTGATGCTGAAGCTTTTCTCCAAGTGTATTTATACTATTTCTTAAATCTTCAAGCTCTAGAATACTACTCTTATCATTTGCCCTTGCATTATAATTCCCATTTGAAAGATTGACTGAAATCTTTGAAACTTGCCTAAGAGGAGTAGAGAATTGCTTCGAAATAAACAGACTAATCAATATTGTTATTAAAATTGAAAGTACAACACTTAAGGTAATACTCTTATTTATTGAGAGTTTAAAATCCACATCCTCTTTAGATAATAGAACTGGAGCGTATTGTCCTATTTCTATGTATCCCACAACCTTGTCCTTAGATTTTATTTCAAAGGTACTTGTAGTATAAACCCCCTCATTTTTACCGTGCATAGTTATATTAGTATTGTTAACTATGTCATTAGCGTTCATTCCCCAAACGACTTTTTTATTTTGATCTTTAAGCGTAAGGCAGTATCTGCTCATATAGGCTTCATGCATAATTTCTATTCCTGAAGTTTCCGACCACTTACCATTTTTTTTATATACTTCTTCTAAATATTTTACTATTCTAATATCCCTCTTATTTTGTATTTCAACTAAGTACCTGTTGAAGGTTCTTGATATTGTTATATTCACCAAAAGCGTAGACAAAAAAAGCGCTAATATAGAGGTGCATACCAAAATAATACTTAACCTTTTTCTTATGCTTTGCGTAAAGTTTATGATTCTCATAAATTAATCACCACCAAATTTATAACCGATTCTAGTTACTGTTATTATATATTTAGGATTTCTACTGTCTTCTTCTATCTTTTTACGTATATTTTTAATGTGTACATCTATTGTTCTATCAAAACCTTGAAAATCTATTCCCATTATTCTTTCAATAAGCTGCTCTCTTGTGAATACTTTTCCCCTATTAGATGAAAGAATATGCACTATGTCAAATTCATTTGGTGTAAGAGCTATTTCTGTCCCGTGCACCTTAATTATTCTTTTGTCATAATTAATTTCTAAATCTCCATTACTATAAATTTTTGTTTCAAACTTATTTATATTAATTCTTCTAAATAAAGCATTTACTCTTGCTGTTAGTTCTCGTGGGCTGAAAGGCTTAACAAGATACTCATCTGCTCCAAGGTTTAATCCTTGTATTCTTTCTTCTAATGTACTTTTTGCCGTAAGCATAAATATATGCACTTCAGAAATTTTTCTTAGCACACCACACACCTCTTCTCCAGATATATCCGGTAGCATTAGATCTAAAATAACTAATCTAAATTCAATTTTTTCGAAAAGTTTTATGCCCTCCAGTCCCTTTGCGGTGCAATGTACACTATATCCTTCTTTTTCAAGATATGCTTTTAGTATTTCTGAAACCTTTTCTTCATCTTCAATAATCAATATATTATCCATGTTTAATTACCCCCTCTTTAACCTTAATAGTTGATAGTTTCCAAATTTTTATATTTATAAAAGCTAAAAGGTTGTTAACCGTCCCCACTTATTTCTTCAATTTAAAGACAATTGATTGTTAACCGTCCCTGCTTGTTTTAACTAAATTCCGATCATTATTATATTTCCCTAATGTTTAGCATAATAAATATATAAAGGAGTTGATAATATGAAAGTGAAATTCTGCAAGAAAAATGAATTCTCTAACGCTGTTATTACTATGATAACCGAAACTCATCCTAATATAAAGATATCCAAATCAAAATGTCTCGGAAAATGCCATAAATGTAAAACTCAACCTATAGCAAAGATTGATAAAGAGCTATTAGTAGGCGTGGATGCAAAAGATTTGTATAACATGATAATTAGTAAATTATAACCATAGAAGAAATTTATCAAAAACTTATGTAGTTGTTATGAAGATTATCCATTTGGAATTATTTTGTTAAAATAAACTTCTCGTAAAACTTCAGAAAACGGTTAACAATTATACTAATAATTGTTAACCGTCCCCACTATGTTGTGTTGAATCATAAAATCCCTCCCTCGTTTGCACGGCATAAATGAGAAATTTTATGTTTTACTATTTTAAATTATGTACTTCCTATTTCACTCGTCTAGCTGATATAAAATCTGATCTTGTCATAGCTGAAATTTTAACCACATCTCCTGTACTAGGAGCATGTATATATGTATTATTTCCTATATAAATACCTACATGATGAGGATTACCAACGCTTCCAAACAACACCAAATCTCCAGATTGAAGATTATTTCTAGACACTTGCACTCCATCATTTATCTGATCAAAGGTTGTCCTTCCTATAGATACTCCAAAATGTGCATATACATATTGCGTAAATCCTGAGCAATCAAAACCCGCTGGCGATGAACCGCCCCATAAATATGGTGTGCCAAGAAAGTTAGAAGCATAGGCTATTACAGCATTACTTGATGGAGTAACTGCGCCTCTTGAAGGTGTAAATTGAGGTGATGCTTCATTTGTTTTTGTTATGTTTTTAGTTGCTAATATTTGTGGATTGCTTGTCCCTACTGGAAGAATATTTTCCTTGCTATTTCTCTCAGCCAGTAATTTGTTTTGTGATTCTTTAGTTGCAATCATCTTATCTAACTTCTGCTTATTTTCTACTTGTAAACTCAGTAATGTTTTCTTTGTATTGTTTAAATTTTTCTGTTTTTCATTTAATTCTTGTTTTGTAGCTTCAAACCCATCCACTACTTTTTTATCATATTCTATAACGGTTTTTATATTTTCGACTCTCGATACAAAATCACCGAAACTCTCTGAATCAAGTATTATGCTCGTATACCCATCAAATCCGTTTATGTACATGCTTCTCATCCTACTATTAAATACCTTCTGTTCTTTTTTTGACTCTTTTTCAACCTGATTAATCTCCACTGCGGCACTTTTAATTGCCTTTTCAGTTTTAGATATTTTGTCTTTATTCTCTTCTGTTTTAGCCATGTTTTGTTGAATTTCATTATCAAATTCTTCTATTTTCATTTCAATTTTTTCTCTTTGTCCTTCAATTTTAGATAATGAGTCCTTCTGCTGCACATCTGCATTTGATCCAACCGCTAATGCAGTTACATTTGAATTAAAAATTAATATCATAATAACTGCAAGATTTCTTAATGCATTCTTCATTCGTACATCCCCTTCATTTGTTTAGAATTTATAGCTTACCTAAGAAATATACCACAAATTTATGTATTTGTTATGAAAATTGTCCATTTTTATGCAATTGGGAAACATTACATAAAATAAACTTCTCGTGAAACGTGACAAAACGGTTAACAATTATATCAATAATTGTTAACCGTCCCTAACGTTTCCCTAAGATTTTAGGGTTTTAACCACCCCTAACTTTGTCCCCAAAGTCATCGCTATGTTATTCTATTAATTATAAGGTTGAATCCGATTAGTTTTCAAGAATTTTTCTTCAATTTCATCCGCTGGAAGAGGTTTACTAAAATAATACCCTTGTATTTGATTGCATCCCATCTTTTGCAGTAGTTTAATTTGTTCTTTGGTTTCTGCCCCTTCTGCAATTACGTCTAGTCCAATCATTTGTGCAAGTTGTATTATTCCATCTACAATGGCTTTTTCCCTTTTATCTGTAACAATATTGTCTATAAAAGACTTATCCATTTTCAGTGTATTTATAGGTAACTGTTTTAAATAACTAAGAGAAGAATATCCTGTTCCAAAATCATCTAATGCAATATTTATACCTAATGATCTAATCTCAGTAAGTAATTTAATATTATTATCAAAATTCTTCATGAAAATACTTTCTGTTATTTCAAGTTCCACAAATTTTGGATCAATATTTGTTTCAATTATAATATTTTTTAGGGTTTCTTCAAATTTGTCATTCTGAAGTTGAATTGTAGATAAATTTATTCCAATAGTGTCATATAAGTACCCTTTGCTTTTCCACAAGTTATTTTGAAGGCACACTGTTTTTATAATCCAAGCCCCCATAGAAATTATTAGTCCGCTTTGCTCTGCAACAGGTATAAACTCTCCTGGAGATATTCTCCCAAGCTCAGGGCTATCCCATCTTAAGAGTGCTTCAAATCCCTTTATTTTGTTATTTATAATATCTATCTGTGGTTGATAATGAATTTCAAGCTCGTTATTTTTCAAAGCATTCCTTAACCCTTTTTCTATTTCAACATGTCTTACCACTACATCACTCATACCCTTATTAAAAAAAGAATATTTAGCTTTACCATTGTATTTAGCACTATACATTGCAGTATCTGCATTTTTAAATAGTATAGACATTTCATCACCATCATCTGGAAATACGGTAATACCAATACTTGCTGAAGTATATACGTGCTTATTATCTATACTTATTTCACAGTTTAGTAAACTTTGTAGTCTTTCACAAAAACAACCTATCTCAGAATAATCTTCAATATCTTTCATTAAAATAAAAAATTCGTCTCCACCTACTCTTGAAACAAAATCTCCTTCCTTAATAGAATCTTTAAATGATA
>DAVZGU010000197.1:0-4704 GCA_052274215.1 Clostridium sp.
TTTAATACAAACTTTATCCACTTTACATCACTATATACTTCAATATCTTCATCTATTTCTACTCTAGGAATTATTCTATTTTTTATGAAAATCTTCTTTTCTTCATTTACTGTATCAAGAACTAACTTCTTCAAAGAAATCCGCTCTACTACAAAATCTTTTTGAAAAGAATCCATTCTTGCAAAATGCATTGCCATATTTAAACCTTTATTTAGTTTATTAACCTCTTCTTCTATGCCTTGAGCCTTTTCTTCTCCTGCGTATTCTTGAAGGAGAAGTTGTATTACAGAAAGAGGTGTCTTCATTTGATGTACCCACTGATTTATAAAAGTTAAATGCTCATTATGATTCTTATTACACTTTTGTATTTCAGCTTGATATAAATTATGTTGCTTCTTTAATATTTCAGAAATGTTTTGACTCAAATCCGAACTATCAAGTTCCAAAAAAACATCATTTAGACAATTTAATCCATTTCTTAGTAATTTGTATAACTGTCTATTTTGATAATACCTAAAAGCTAAAAAGCATACTAACATAAATGTATTAAACACCAGTATATAAATGATTTCACCAAACTCTATAAACCCCATAATATTACAATACATAATTGTAAGAGCTAAACTTAATAAATATATAAAAACATAACCTCTATTATCCTTTAAAAATAATTTCATACTATTCCACTACCAGGTTTTATTTAATCTATAACCTGCTCCTCTTATAGTCTCTATGCCCATATCTATCCCTAAAACCTGCAACCTCTTTCTTATTCTACTAATATTTACACTTAAGGTGTTTTCCTCTACAAACTCAATGTCATCCCATATTTTTTCTAAAAGGAAATCTCTACCAACTACCTTAGGATACTTTTCCATAAGACATTCTAGCAGTACGCCTTCCCTTTTAGTAATAATTAAATTTTCACCTTTAAATGCTACTTCTGACCTTTCTGGGTAAAACTTAAGGCTATCGACCTCAACTATTCTTTCTTCTACCTTAGATGCATAATCTCCAAAAGCCCTTCTTATATGGCTTTTTATCTTTGCAATAACAACATCAACATAAAAAGGTTTGGTTATATAATCATCTGCGCCACTCTCTAAAGCCATAACCTGATCCATTCCACTATCTCTTGCAGATATAAATATTATAGGAATCTTTGATTGCTGCCTTATCTTTCTGCACCAATAAAATCCATCAAATTTAGGTAAATTAACATCTAATAATACTAAGTCTGGATTACACTCGTTAAAGCCTGTCATTATTTCTTCAAAGTTTTTTACTACTATTACCTCAAACCCATACTTAGCTATGTATTCTTGTAATAAAGTACTTATTGATAAATCATCTTCTACAATATATATTTTGTATTTCATATTTATTTCTCCCTAATTTAGTAAATCAAAAATTATTTGCAACGACATCCTTCTAATCATATTTCTACAAAGCACCATGATTACCCTTCTAAAATTGTAGAAAGAAGTAAAAAACGTCGTAATTTCACTTTACAAATTCCTCTTACAGCCTTAGAACAAGCCAGACCTTTTTATGGGTAATAATGACGAAAAAAAGGTTTGAGTTAAGCTTGTAATGTATGTCTCTTACGTATATAATGAATCTATACGGTTTAGGTATACATTCAGAAAAATATTTCCAAGTATGGTTGATGCAGTAAAACATATAGATTAGATGTATTCCAAATGTAAAAAGAATTGGAGGAGTTTGATGGGTTTTGCTTGCGCAGCTAAATGTTGTAGTTTTACAGATTTTACAAAACAACATTCATGAAACCGTATTAATTAAAGGGAGGTATATTTATGTTTTTTAAGACTAGGCAGCAACATGAAAATTTGAGGACAAAGATCAGAGAATTTGCAGAAGAGGAAGTTAAACCTATTGCATTTATGTTGGATCAGGAAAATAAATTCCCTACAGAAGCAATTAATAAATTAGGTAAAATGGGGATTATGGGGATCCCATATCCAAAAGAATACGGCGGAGCAGGTCTGGACGTAATGAGCTATGCAATTGCCGTTGAAGAATTGTCAAGAGTGGATGGTGGTACAGGCGTAATTCTTTCCGCTCATACCTCTTTGGGTACATACCCAATTTCTGCCTATGGAACAGAGGAGCAGAAACAAAAATACTTGATTCCATTGGCAAAGGGAGAGAAACTTGGTGCATTCGGTCTCACCGAAGAGAATGCTGGTAGTGATGCCGGTGGTACAGAAACCACTGCAGTACTCGATGGGGATAACTACATTTTGAATGGTGAAAAAATCTTCATCACAAATGCTGGTAAGGCTGATATTTACATTGTTTTTGCAATTACTACGCCGGATATAGGTATTCGTGGTATAAGTGCATTTATTGTGGAAAAAGACACAGAAGGCTTTAGCTTCGGTAAGCATTATGACAAGATGGGCATTCGTTCATCTGCAACTGCTGAGCTAATATTCAATGATGTGAAAGTCCCTAAGGAAAATCTATTAGGTAATGAGCGCGATGGGTTCAAGATTGCTATGGCAACTTTGGATGGTGGCCGTATTGGTATTGCAGCTCAGGCTCTAGGAATAGCTCAAGGTGCTTATGAAAATGCTTTAGAATACTCAAAAGAAAGAATTCAATTTGGTAAACCTATATGTCAACAACAAATTATCTCTTTTAAGTTGGCAGATATGGCTACAAAACTTAGAGCAGCTAGATTACTTATTTACAGTGCAGCTGAGCTTAAAGAAAATCATGAGAGTTACAGTATGGAAGCCGCTATGGCGAAACAATACGCTTCCGATGTTTGCCTTGAGATTGTGAACGATGCTCTTCAAATATTTGGTGGAAACGGATATTTGAAAGGCATGGAAGTTGAGCGTGCTTACAGAGATGCTAAAATTTGTACAATATATGAAGGAACTAATGAGATTCAACGTGTCGTTATCGCTGCTCACATCATAGGCAAGATGCCGAAAAACGAGAATACAGGTAAAGCTGCTAAGCGCGGACCCGCTACAGGTTACCGTAAGAAAGTGATTTTCAATGAAGGAACTGCGAGTGAAAGGGTACATGCTCTTGTGGAAGCTCTCAAGATAGATAAATATGATTTTACAGTTGGAATTCCAATGGACACTCCTATTACCAAGGCTGAAAGAGTAGTCAGCGTAGGTCTAGGCATAGGGGAAAAAGAAAATATGAAGCTTATAGAAGATTTGGCAATTCAAGCTGGTGCAGCTATAGGTTCTTCACGTCCAGTAGCTGAAACGCTTAGATATTTACCACTGAATCGTTATGTTGGTATGTCTGGTCAAAAATTTAAAGGAAATCTTTATATTGCCTGTGGTATTTCAGGTGCAGGTCAGCATTTGAAGGGTATAAAGGATGCTGCTACAATAGTTGCTATAAATATTGATCCTAAAGCGAAAATATTTAAGAACTCAGACTACGGTATCGTCGGCGATTTAATGGAGATATTACCATTACTAACTGCTGCTTTAGATAATGGAGAAGCAAAGAAAGATGCTCCACCAATGGTGAAGATGAAGTCAACTGCTCCTAAGAAAATTGTTCCAACTTGGAAACATTATGTATGTAACGGATGCGGTTATGAATACGATCCTGGCATGGGTGATCCCGAAGGCGAAATAGCTGAAGGTACTCTCTTTGAAAACATACCTGAAGAGTGGACTTGCCCTTCTTGTTACGAAGAAAAAAATATGTTTATAGAAGTCTAATTCTTATAATAATTAAATATAACAATGTGTTTTAGTATAAAGGAGGATTATATCTATGTATTGTGTTAGAAATATAACTGAGGATCTTTATTGGGTTGGTGGAAGCGATCGTCGCCTTGCCCTTTTCGAAAACATTCATCCTATTCCACGGGGTGTTTCATATAACTCTTATTTGCTAATGGACGAGAAGACAGTGCTCTTTGATACAGTTGACTGGTCAATTTGCCGTCAGTTCATTGAAAATATCCAATCGCTTCTAAAAGGCAAATCTTTAGATTATATGGTAATTAACCATATGGAACCTGATCATGCAGCGTGCATTGAAGAGATTATTCTTCGTTATCCTGATGTGAAAATTGTATGCACCAAAAAAGCTTCCTTGTTCATGCATCAGTTCGGTTTCTGCATTGATGGCAAAGTAATAGAAGTTAGTGAAGGCGATACAATGTCCTTTGGAAAACATAACGTTACTTTTGTGGCTGCTCCAATGGTACATTGGCCAGAAGCTATGGTGACATTTGATACTACAAATGGAGTACTATTTTCCGCTGACGCCTTCGGCTCTTTCGGTTCTTTAGACGGTCAGCTGTTTAATGACGAAATGAATTTTGACCGCGATTGGATTGACGATGCCAGAAGATATTATACAAACATTGTAGGCAAATATGGTCCTCATGTTCAGGATCTTTTGAAAAAGGCGGGCACTATCGACATCAAGATTATCTGTCCGCTACATGGACCAGTATGGCGTAATGATTTGGGGTACTTGTTAGATAAGTACGACAAGTGGAGTAGGTATGAACCTGAGGAAAATGGAGTAATGATCGTTTATGGAACAATGTACGGAAATACAGAAGCCGCTGCAAGTGACCTAGCAACAAGGCTTGTGGAAAAGGGAATGACAAATGTGGTTATGTATGACGTTTCAAAAACTCATGTCTCCAATTTGATTTCTGAGACATTCAAATATAGTCAT
>DAVZGU010000198.1:0-4703 GCA_052274215.1 Clostridium sp.
TAATAAATATAGTGAACTTATTAATCAATATTTGCGTTAAAGGATTGCTAGGAGTGATTATTATTGGATGAACTAGAACTTATTAATAAAGCTAAGGATGGAAATAAAAGCGCACTAAATTCTCTTTTAAAAGATAACTACAATATTTTAAAAGGATACACTGTTAAAATGGTAGGAGACCCACACTTAGCACAGGATATTATTCAGGATTCATTGCTTAAAGCTGTGATTAATATAAATAAGTTTGAGCCTAGAGCAAAGTTTTCTACCTGGCTCATAAAAATAGCCACTAATGTTTACAGGGATTATTTAAGAAAGAATAAATCCTTTGGACTAATAGAGGAAACTGCGGATGATAAAAGCAAACAAGTAGAGGACATTGTGATAGCAAATTACGAGTACAAAGAGATAATGAAAATAATTTTAAAACTACCCTATGAGAAAAGGGCTGTATTTATTTTAAAGCATTATTATGGTTACAAATATGAGGAAATCTCAGAAATTCTAGGATGCCGCCTTGGAACGGTTAGGTCAAGGCTTCATAATGCAGTGAAATATATAATAAGTGAAATTGAAAGAAAGGAGATTCTATAAATGAAGGATTCTGATAAGATTAAAAACTCTTTGATTGATGAATTTTACAATGAAGTTCATGACAACGTTGATAAAAATATAAAGTATGGTGACGAATATAAGGAATTTAAAAGTGTCCTTAATTCCACAGCTAAAAAAATGGATGTTTTAAATGAAGATATATTTGATTTTGATATAGATACCTTAAGCATAATAGAGCAAGGAGAGTGTATAAGAGAAAATGGTAAGGCTAAAAAAGAATTCATTTTGTTTATATTAACATCGTTTATAATTCTTTCTGTGTATGCTATAGCCACCATTTTCATAGGTGCTAAACTACTAATTATTTCACAGATTCTTATTATTACCATTATTCCTTGGATAATAATACCTGTTTTAGCAATCAAAAGAAGGGGAAGTGAAGGTTAATGGTGATTTCAAATAATAAACTAACTATATTACTTGCAATAGCTATTCCTATATTATTAATTCAAGGAGCTTGGGTATTTTGTGATGCAAGAAGGCGTAAAGAAAAATACTATTGGCTTTGGGGGATTTTTGCACTGATTAATACACCAGGTAATCTCCTTATTTATCTACTGGTAACACGAGTAATATTAAAAGATAAAAAATAACAAGTCAAGGCTGCGACGGATATTTCGTGTCAGGCAATGACACAGAATCCGTATGTCATACTAACACTCCTTTGTATAAAAAATAGCATATTTATAGTATACACAGAGAGTTTGAATATTTCAAACTCTCTTACTTTACCTTATCACAATGAACTGCATTTAATATACCCATTTGAATTTAAATATTATTTTATAAAATAATGCTATCCACATCCACTTACGCAATCTGTTTCCTAATATAAAAATAAAATGAACTTTTTGATATTGATTACGTTAAAGTTATGAAAATATAAAAAGGGGGAATCGAATATGTTTGACGGAATGGCGCTACTCGATATAATAAAATTACTTGCACCTGTAATTATAATAGAGGTAGTTCTTGTGGGTTTCTGCTTATATAGATTAACACAAGACAGAGTAAAATTTTTACCTAAGTGGGCATGGGCTTTAGTTATAATTTTTATCCAATTAATAGGTGGCATATCCTTTTTATTAATAGGAAGAGAGCGTGATTAAGATGCTTAAAGTGGTAAATATCAACAAAAAATATGGAGACTTTGAAGTTCTAAAAGATATATCCTTTGAAATAAAAAAGGGAACCATATACGGATTTCTAGGTCCTAATGGAGCAGGTAAAACTACAACCATGAATATACTTTCAGGGTTAATTGATTTTAATGGTGGAGAGATATATTTAGATGGAGAAAATTTTAAGAAAAATAAAAGGCAATTATTAAGGAAAGTAGGATATCTCCCCCAAAATCCAGTGTTTTATAATTACATGAGCGCTAATGAGTATCTGCATTTTATTGGCGAAATAGCTAATATGACAGAGAAAAACATAAGGGAGCGAACTGTAGAGATTTTAGAAATTGTTAAGCTTACTGAGGCAGCAAAGAGAAAAATAGGGCAATATTCAGGTGGAATGAAGCAGCGATTAGGAATTGCAGTGGCACTATTTAATAAACCAGAAATAGTTTTTTTAGATGAACCCACATCTGCACTAGATCCTGAGGGAAGAATGGAAATACTCGAGTTTATAAAAGACTTGAAGTCAAATGGAACCACTGTTTTTATCTCAACTCATATTTTGAGTGATATAGAAAGGATTTGTGACGAGGTAAGTATTTTGGATAAGGGGCAAATACTCATATCTGATAATTTAGAGAGTTTAAAGAGTAAGTATATTCAACCTATATTCGATATTGAGTTTGAAAAACACTGTGTAAACTTAGATAAAATTCTTTTAAACTTTAAGTGGGTGGAAAAAGTTTTGATAAATGAAAATAAGGCCTCTATCTATGTTAATGATTTAGATGTTGCTAAATCTGAACTTTTAAAACTACTTGTTAAGGGAGAAAATAATATTTTATCTTATAATTTAAGAAAAAGTAATCTTGAAGATATTTTTATAAGGCTGGTGAATAAAAATGACAACCTTTAAGGCGTATTTTAAGAAAGAAATAATGGAATCCAAAAGACAATATAAATATATAATACTTGCTGTAGGAATAATTGCATTCGCTATTTTAGATCCATTTATGTTAAAATCACTTCCAAAAATATTAGAAAATCAATTACAAGGAGATTTAAGTTCACTTTTTATTGCTACTCCTAAGAGTGCGATTAATAATTATATTAAGGATCTTTTTCAAATTGGAAACTTATTCATAATATTCACATTGGCAAGTACTTTAAATGATGAGATAAATGGCGAAAAACTCGTGTTTCCATATTCTAAGGGAAGTAATCCAGTTGGTATAGTGCTTGCTAAAATAATTCATTATACTATTGTGGTAACCATATTGACCTTCATAGGATTTTTGACTTGTTATTACTATGGAAGTATTTTATTTAAAGGAGAAGAAGTTGATCTATCAGGTGTAATGAACTCAGCTATTCTAATGTCTGTATACTATTTTTTTAATATTGCCTTGGTGACACTTTTTAGCAGCTTTGTGAAAAAAGGTGTAACAGCAGGTTTTATAACTCTTATGATAACCTTTTTAAGTGCTGCACTTGTAAATTTGAATACAATCGGAAAGCTCATGCCATACAAATTAGTGCAAGGAGCAAATTTATTTACATTAGATAGCTATTTATATACTATAGGATTTTCAATTTTTTGTAGTGTAATATTTATAATAGCCACTATCTTTAACATGAACAAAGTTGAAGTAATTTAATGGTTTTTTCATGAAAACAAGTAAAAACATTTTAAAATGTATAAGTGAGAAGGGGAATTATTATGTTAGTAATTAAAAATTTTTCAAAGATATATAAAGGCGAAAAAAAAGCTGTTGATCATTTTAATCTTACAGTGGAACCTGGAGATATTTATGGATTTATTGGTCACAATGGAGCTGGAAAGAGTACAATGATAAAAGCGATTGCAGGGGTACTTGATTTTGAAGAAGGAGAGATTTTTGTTGATGGTCATGATGTTCAAAAATACCCAGTTGATTGTAAAAAAGTGATTGCATATATACCAGATAATCCAGATTTATATGAGCATTTAACAGGAATTCAATATTTAAATTTCACCTGTGATATTTTTAAAGTAGGAAAAAAAGAGAGAGAAGAACGCATTGAAAAATACGGTCAACTATTTGAAATTACTAGCGAACTAGGAGATTTAATTTCCTCTTATTCACATGGAATGAAACAAAAGCTTGCTCTTATTTCCGCCTTAATTCATAAACCTAAATTACTATTACTCGATGAACCATTTGTAGGCTTAGATCCAAAAGCATCCCTGACACTAAAAAATACTATGCATGAAATTTGCAAAGAGGGAAGTGCTATCTTTTTCTCTACCCATGTGCTGGATGTTGCCGAGAAACTTTGCAATAAAATTGTTATTATTAAAGGTGGCAAACTCATTGAGGCTGGGGCTACAGAAACCTTGATTCAAAATAGATCCTTGGAATCACTATACATGGAGGTGTCAGAAAATGAATAATAACACCTGGATTCTCTTAAAGGCGCAGCTACTGAATCAGTCAGGAGTGAATACCTTTAGATATGAGAAGGATAAAAAGAAGAAAAACAGGGTTGTTATATTCACCTTAGCAATGACTATAACTGTGTTTATGATGGGAGTATATTGTTTTGCTATGGCTTATGGTTTGGGTAGTATTGGCCTTAGTTCAATTATTCCAGGATATGCATTTACAATTACAAGTCTGCTTGTAATGTTTTTCACCTTGTTTAAGGCAAGTGGTACATTATTTGCTTTCAAGGATTACGATATGCTCATGTCACTACCAGTTCAAATATCCTCGGTCATCACAAGCAGATTTTTATTGATGTATGGAATGAATGTGATTTTTTCCCTTGTTATTATGCTTCCAATGGGGGTTGCTTATTGTTTATTATCGCATCCCCAAATGATATTTTATGGGATATGGCTTATCGCTATATTTATAACCCCTTTAGTGCCAATGACAATAGCCGCAGTTCTTGGTGCACTTATTAGCGCAATCTCCTCTAAAT
>DAVZGU010000199.1:0-4674 GCA_052274215.1 Clostridium sp.
AATGCAATATTAATTGGCAATAATGTAATTCATCTTCAAATATATAAATATATACAAATTTCTGATTAGTAACTTCTAGTTCCATAAATATAGCATTAACCAAATCGTTTTTTTTATTATACCCAATTTCAAAAATTTTATTTTTAAAATTGCTAATTTCGATATTTATTTCTACTTTTACTTCATTTTGCCATAGTTTCTTAACGTTATTCTCAATGCATAGTGAAAATCCATTATCTTGTAATCTATAAATTTCGCTGATAATTTCATTTTCCTTGGATAACCTATCTATGTATTTCAAAGCATCTTCCGGCCTTCTCATTTGCAAATATCCAGATATAACTTGCAGATCATTCATAAAATCATGTCTTTGTTTTCTAATTAAGTTTATATAACCTTCTAAATCACTCATTACTATCCTCCAAAAGAGAATTTTAAAAAAGCACCCTTTAAGGGTGCCTTAAATTATTCAGCAATACACATTTCTACATCAACAGGATAAACACTTGCTTTTTTCTTCATTTTTCCCATTCTTTCGAATTTTACAACTCCATCAATTTTAGCAAAAAGAGTGTCATCTCCACCTATTCCAACATTGTTTCCTGGATGGATTTTTGTT
Organism: Clostridium sp.; assembly: GCA_052274215.1. GTDB lineage: Bacteria > Bacillota > Clostridia > Clostridiales > Clostridiaceae > Clostridium_AD. Next base: position 620 of record DAVZGU010000199.1, read on the forward strand.
CCTCTTTGTCTTACTAAAATATTGCCTGAAAGGACAAATTGTCCATCTGCACGTTTAGTCCCAAGTCTCTTAGATTCACTGTCTCTACCGTTTCTTGAGCTACCTACTCCTTTTTTGTGAGCAAATAACTGAAGGTTCATAACTAGCATTGTACTACACCTCCTCTGTTTCTACTTTTATATATTCACCATAAGTAATTTCTATACTTTTAAGTCCAAGTATCATTGTTTCAAGTAAAACTTGACATCTTTCGATATCTTTTGGAGTTTGATCTTTTAAATCTAAATTCAAAAATCCATCCTCTATATCATACTTCACCTTAATTTTTAGAACTTTCTCAATCCCAATAACTGTAGTTTGAGAAATTGCTGAAATAGCAGCACAAATTAAATCTACATCTAACTCTGCTTCCTTAGGCTGAGCATGACCTTTTATTTTAAAAGAAACTATTTTACCTTTTCTTCGAACAAATTCGACTTTAACCATAACTAAGCTTCTATCTTCTCGATTTGAATTTTAGTATATGCTTGTCTGTGTCCTTGTTTCTTTCTGTAATCTAACTTTCTCTTAAATTTGAAAACTATAATTTTCTTAGCTTTTCCTTGTGCTAATACTTTAGCAACAACTTTAGCTCCTTCTACTACAGGTTTTCCAACTATTAAGCCATCTTCCTTGCCTACTGCAAGAATTTCATTTAATTCAATGGTTGTTTCAACTTCAGCATCCAATTTTTCAACGAATAAAACGTCTCCTTCTTGAACTCTATATTGCTTTCCACCAGTAACTAAAACTGCGTACATAAAATACACCTCCTTGATCCAGTCTCGCCATCCCAGGTACATACCTTTATTTAAAATAAGCAAGTATGTTTATAACCTTACGTGTGCGGTCTACAAAAGACATTGTAACATATATCAATATGTCTGTAAAGTATATTTACCCATATATCTTATGTGTTTGCAAATTTCTTATTTGATTTGCGAAAATTAGCGATTCTACTTTAAATTTTTCTAAATGAGGAATAAAATTTACATAAATTTTATTATCTAACGCTCCTATTTGCCGTGCAAATTCTAAAACATCCTCCATAATATCCTTTTTGTAAATTTCGTCAATTTCAATATATATATCTTTTATGCCCTGTTCCTTATGTATCTTAAAAATCTCGTTTTTAATTAAAAACTGAATATAGGATAGCTTAACCCTGCTACTCTTTCCACCGCAATGCTTGCAAGGTTCCTCAATAAACTCATATATAGACTTTCCACGCCTTCTTCTTGCAATTTGCACCAAATTTAGCTCAGTAAACGGATAAATTACAGTCTTATTTTTATCATCCGCAAATCCTGCTTCTAAAACATCTAGTATACTTTTCCTAACTTCTAAATCCTCAATATCAATAAAATCTATTATAATGATTCCACTTAGATTTCGGAGTCTAATTTGTCTTGCAATTTCTGTCGCCGCCTCAATATTGGTGCTTTGTGCAGTTTTTCGAAGTGATCGACTCTTTGTATTCTTCCCAGAATTAATATCAATTACATACATTGCCTCAGTTTTATCAATTACAATATTCCCTCCACATTTTAGTGGAATTCTATGATTGCGAAGACTGAGTATTTCTTTTTCTATTCCGTAATAATCCAGTAACATTCTGCTTTCATTATGAAATTCAACTTTTACATTGATATCAGATCGTTTTTCTGTAAATTTCTTCGTATACTGAAAATCACTTTCATTATTCAATACTATTTTAAAAGTGTTTTTATCTAAAATATCACGTAGAGTTCTGTTTAAAGCTCCAGCATCACTAAATAGCAAAATAGGGTTTCTTGAATACTTAGCTCGGTTTATAACGACTTTATATATTTCATACAATTCCCGAACTTCATCATTTAGGGTATCGATATCTACATCAACGGCATTCGTCCTAATCATTACCCCTATATCCTCTGGTTTATTAAGTTGACTTGCCACCATAGTTTCAAAAGCTCTATTATTTATTTTTTTAGAAAAGCTTATGTCTTTATTCATATTTACAACCACGCAGTAAATCCCTGCAATGCCGAAAGCACTAGTAACTTTCGCTCCCTTTTTATCGATCTCTTCTTTTAAGACTTCAACTATAATCTCGTCGCCTTTTTTTATCTTGGTATTCTTAAACTTTTCATCAAGATACATATAGCAGTCTTTGCCCTTCCCAATATCTATAAAAGCACATTTAATTGCTGGAACAATATTTTTTACGACTCCCTGATATATTTCTCCTGGAACAGGACCATTGTCCTCTTCTTCTATGAAGCATTCCTTTAATTTGTTATTTTCCTTTATAGCTATTCTTAAAAATTCTTCTTGCCTTTCAATATATATTTCTTTCACTTTGATCCACTCCTATTTTACTAATTTTTGAAAAGCTCGCTAAGAGTGACTAATTTATCATCTTTATATGCATACATTTCTTCCCGCTCTATATCAACAAAGGCTTCTTTATTAATATACTCTATATTTTCCTTCATATAGTCTGCTAATAAGCGAGCAGATAAATTGGCGCGACTTCCACAAGCAATAAGTGCTGAAATACAAATTACTGAGCTATCTACTTCATATTCAAATTTATGTACTAATGGTTTTATATTAATCATTTTTTCTCCACTTTTACTCGTCTTAACAATGTTCCATTCGCCTGCACTACAAATACTCTGCAATGTTTTTAGTGCATCCTCTTTATCAGTGCACTTTAGTTTAATTGTATATTTAGCAGCATCAATAATTGCCATAGCTTGAGCCTTCTTTTTCCCCTCAACTGGAATAACTTTTACCACATCTAAAATTTCAATTCCACGTGGCGTATTTTCATTCATTTTATCCATAATATATTTTTCTTCTAACTCGCTGTTTAACACTACATCCATGTATTCACCCTTAGAATGTACCCCTACAGACAATGGTTGTGCAATAGATACTGCCATGTGAGGATTAAATCCTTTTGAATATTCTATTGGAAGAACTGACCTTTTAATAATTTTTTGGAGGGTTCTCATTAAATCTAAATGAGCAACAAATTTAATTTCACTGTCTTTAGTATACTTAATTAAATAACGCACCGTTGAAACACGTCCCTTCTTTAAAATTAACATTAACGCCGCATTCCGTACAGCCTAACATGCAATTTTGAGTTAATTCCACTTTTTTTGCTTTTTCATTTTCGAGTATTAGATACTCTTTATTAACACCAATATCTATGAAATCCCAAGGAAGTATTTCATCATAACTTCTTTCGCGATAAGCATAAAATTCTCCTAAAACGCCACATTCATCCATTGCTTCTTTCCATATTTCAAAATTGAAATACTCAGACCAACCATCAAATTTTGCACCCTTTTCAAATGCCTTAATTATAATATCACAAACTCTTCTGTCTCCTCTAGCAATTACTGCCTCAAGATACGAAACTACAGATTCATGATAATTATAAATAACCGCCTTACTTGTTATAGCATACTTAACCGCTTTTATTTTTTCAACTACTTCTTCCATTGTTGCTTGCGGTGCCCATTGGAATGGAGTAAATGGTTTTGGTACAAATATAGCGGAACTTGAAGTAACCCTTAATCCTCTTTTACGTGTTTCCTTAGGAATTTTAAAATATTCTGCTACAACTTTATCCGAAAGCTCTGCAATGCCTCGTACATCATCCATAGTTTCATAAGGAAGCCCAACCATGAAATAAAGCTTTATAGCTGACCAACCTGAAGCAAAAACGCTGCTGGCAGCTTCTAATATTTGCTCCTCTGTAACTCCCTTATTTATAATGTCGCGCATTCTTTGGGTTCCAGCTTCTGGTGCAAAAGTTATACCAGTTTTTTTAACCTTTTGTATTTCCTTAATTAAATCTACAGAGAAAGAATTTATTCTAATTGAAGGCAGAGATACACTCACGTGGTCTTCCTTATGTTTTTCAATTAGCGTCGTTATAAGGTTTCGTATATCTGAATAATCACATATACTTAAAGAACTTAAAGATAATTCTCTATACCCTGTACTCTTTAATAATT
>DAVZGU010000200.1:0-4670 GCA_052274215.1 Clostridium sp.
TCATCAATAGAAATTGTACTTCCGTTATATGACTTTTTAATGATGTGGTTTGCATTAGCTAATAGAATATTTAAATCAATATTATAATCATCACTTTTAACGTTAAAACTATGTAAATCTAAAGTGTCTGTAATATTTCTTGCTAAACGAAGAATATATCCTTTATCTTCAACATCAAGATTAACTTGACTTAGATTTTCGTTTAAACTAATACTATTATTTATGCCCACTTTGAACTTTTTATAAGGAGATAGAATTTTAGAAACAACAACATCTAATTTTTCTAAATCAGGATTTATTATTGAAACTATAGGTATAAAAAGATTAGGAGAACTCTTATATAGTTTATATTTTCTACAGATATCTCTTTGAATATTTTGAACTGTAGAATTAGATAGATCATCAAATAACGCAACTAAAAAATATTTCATCTTTTCCTCCAAGCAAAATTAATAACCAATATTGGTTAACATTATTTTGAGTAAATTATAAGTGTATTATAACATAATTTTTAGGTTTTGTATTTTATGTGTAAATTTATGTATGAAGATTTATTTGTAATTTATTAAGGTGAAAAAATGAAGATGTTATAATTTAAATATTTCTGTATTGTTAGCATAATTATTTTTGATTATGCTAACAATAGTTTTATAATTAATAAAGGGAGGTGCTTTTCTTATGAAGCATAATGACAGTATAGGTTGTACCGTAAATGAATGTGAATATCATTGTAAAGATGATAATTACTGCACTTTAAACAAAATTGAAGTTGTAAAACATGAAAATGTTGCTAAAACACCAGAATGTACAGACTGCGGAAGTTTTAAAACAATATAATAAAGTTAAACAATGTAAAGATCACTCGTGGAAGCACGGGTGATTTTTTTACGTTGTTTTTCAAAAAAAACATAAATATTGTAAGAAATTCTGTGCTTAATAAAATAATATCGTTTAACATTTAAAAAAAATGTTAAAATATAATGTAGTTATGGTATAATTCAATTGTATGTATAAAAATAAAAATAATTAATATATAATGCATAGTGAGGATGATACAAATATGGATAAATTGGTAATTAACGGAGGCCGACGTATTCTTGGTCAGGTAGAAATAAGTGGTGCAAAAAATGCAGCAGTAGCAATTTTACCAGTAGCGATAATAGCAAGTAAGGGTAAATGTATCATTGAAAATATTCCCAATATAGAAGATGTAAATTGTATAGAGAGAATATTGGAAAATTTAGGCTGTGAAATTAAAAGAGAAAAAAATTCAGTTTCTATAGATAGTACAAATATAACTAGCATTGATGCTAATACAGAAGATGTAAGAAGAATGAGAGCTTCCTATTATTTGATTGGTGCGCTTTTAGCTAGGTTTAAAAAGGCTAGGGTAGAACTTCCAGGGGGATGTCCTATAGGTGTAAGACCTATAGATCAACATATAAAAGGGTTTGAAGCACTTGGAGCAACAGTAGTTATTGAGAATGGTGCTGTAAACATTCAGGCAGATAGACTAATTGGAACTAGTATTTATTTTGATGTTGTTAGTGTAGGTGCAACAATAAATGTAATGGCCGCTGCAACGCTTGCAGAAGGTACAACTATTTTAGAAAATTCTGCGAAAGAACCACATGTTGTTGACGTAGCTAACTTTTTAAACTCTATGGGAGCTAATATTAAAGGGGCAGGTACGGATGTTATAAGAATTATAGGTGTAAAAGAATTAACAGGATGCAACTATAGTGTAATTCCAGATCAAATTGAGGCAGGTACTTTTATGATAGCAGCTGCTGCTTGTGGTGGGGAAGTAACTATAAATAATGTTATTCCAAAACATCTTGAATCAATTTCTGCAAAGCTTATGGAAATGGGAGCAGAGGTATATGAAGGTGGAGATAGTGTTACTGTTAAATCTGAAGGAAGACTCAAGGCTGTAAATATTAAGACCTTGCCTTATCCTGGATTTCCAACGGATGTCCAACAACCAATGAACACATTGTTATCTGTTTCAGAGGGTAGAAGCATAATAAATGAAAGCATTTGGGAAGCTAGATTTAAGCATGTGGATGAACTTAAAAAAATGGGCGCTAATATAAAGGTTGAAGGAAGTGTAGCTACGGTAGATGGCGTAGATAAACTTATAGGAAAAGTAGTTGTTGCATCAGATTTAAGAGCAGGAGCAGCTTTGGTTATAGCGGGGCTCATAGCAGAAGGCACTACAGAAATTTTAGGCGTAGAACATATCGATAGAGGATATCCCGATATCGAAGAAAAGTTTAGACGCATAGGGGCGGATATAAAAAGAGTTACTATGTAACAATTTGAAATTAAAGGAGACAATTATGATATTCTGTCCATTATATAGTGGAAGTAGTGGAAATAGCATATTCGTAGCGTCGCAAAATACAAAAATTTTAGTTGACGCTGGTATGCCAGGCAAAAGCATTGAAAGCGCACTTAAACAAATAAATCAAGATCCCAATGATATTGATGGCATTTTTATTACTCATGAACATTCTGACCACATAAAGGGTGCAGGAATTATTTCTAGAAGATATAATATGCCAATATATGCCAACGAAAATACTTGGGAAGCTATGAAAATAAAGCTAGGTAAGATAAAAGAAAACAATATAAAAATCATCAATAATAATTCTGTGGATATAAAGGACATGCATATAATAAATTATAATATATCACATGATGCGGCAGCACCTATAGGATATGCTTTATATAGTGGAAATAAGAAGGCATGCATAGCCACAGATTTAGGATATTTTTCTGATGAAGTAAAGAATATGATAAAAGATGCAGATGTAATTCTACTCGAAAGTAATCATGATGTGGAAATGGTGAAATTTGGTCCATATCCATATCCGTTGAAAAGAAGAATATTAAGTGATGTGGGACATTTATCCAATGATGCATGTGGGAAAGCTATAGTAGAAATAATGAATGATAAGCAAAAACATATTATTTTAGGACATTTGAGTAAAACTAATAATTATCCTGATTTAGCCTATCAAACAGTGGTTAATATACTTAAAGAAAATCATATTGAAATAGGTAGGGATATTTCTTTGAATTTAGCTAGAAGAGATATGCCAAGTGATGCAATCAACTTTTAACGACATTTCAGAAGGGAAGTCTCCAACTTGTATAAGTGGGAGGTCCATACTATAACAAAGAGAAAACTTCAGTGGGAGTATAAATCTCCTTCTGAAGTCGTTAATATTGCAGCACCGCAGGTGATGATTTAACGACATTTCAGAGGGAAAGTCACTTACGTCTGTAAGCAGATGTTACATAATAAAACGAATATAAACTTTAGTGAGTGCCATAAATCTCCTTTTGAAGTCGGTAATTAAGCCACTTTAGTGGAGTATTAAAGGAGAGGTCAAATATGAAAAAAGCAATAAAAATATTATTATGTTCATTGCTAGTTGGTTCAACAGTGGCATTTTCCGGGTGCGAAAAAAAAGATGAGAAAAGTGTTACAAACAAAGAAAAGCTTCAAAATCTAAACCTGCCCCTAGAAAAAGATGGATTTATCGAATTGGGTGTTTATTTTGATGGCACTAAAGAGGGTTCCGATGCAGAAGTAGTTAAAGATGAGAGACTTATTAATAAAGAAGAGCTTATTGGGGAAACTATTATGCAAGAACTTATAAAAGGGCCTACTGTAAAAAGTGAGCTAAAACCAATACTTCCTAAAGAAACTAGGATATTAAGTTTTTCTATTAAAGATAATATTGCTTATGTTAATTTAAGTGGAGAAGCTAAAATAGATATGGCAGAAACAAAAGAAAAAAGTTGTCTAAAAGGGATAGCAGCGTCATTAACTCAGTTGACATCTGTAAAAAAAGTAAAAATAACAGTGGAAAATAAAAATATTGATACTATAGGTGGAAATTTTGATATATCAAAGCCTTTTAGTAAAGAGGAGCTAATTCCAATTAAAAAATAATAAGCTAGTTGTAAGAAATTTTTAAAACATATTCAATTTAAAAATTTTAAACATATATGTTGAATACTAGCGGAATATTTATTATAATAATGTAATATAACAAAATATAGTATGATTCGGAGGAGAATAGAGAATGAGTTTATATAAAGAGTGGACAGATATGGTGGTTGATTATGTTAAACGCAAGGGAGAGCCCGCATTTTGGCATGATTATGGAGAAATTGAAAAACGTATCTATACAAAATTATTATCAAACCATAAAGATGAAGTTAAGGGTACAATGGACGAGCTTGCAAAATACTTTGATGTATCTAACATATATTTTATGGGATTCGCTGATGGAATAAACGATAGTCTTTTAGAACCTATACAACTAGAAGAGACTGAAAGTGATACAAAAGTAGATTTTAAAATAGATTTTGAAAAACTGTATTTCAATATGCTAGACGCAAAAGCAGATTATTTATATGAGCTTCCACAATGGGAAGGAATTTTTTCAAAAGAAAAAAGAAAAGAAATTCAAATAGCTTATAGAGATTCCAAAATGGTGGTCAATAATGACAAAGTCGGAAGAAATGACGCTTGTCCATGCGGAAGTGGGAAAAAATACAAAAAATGCTGTGGAAAATAATATCAGCGTAATTATGTGAAAAAATAAATAAACAAATTATAGTAATAAACTTTGCTTTTGGGCAAGGTTTAT
>DAVZGU010000201.1:0-4654 GCA_052274215.1 Clostridium sp.
AATAAGAAAAAGTCTCAAGACACCTAGAACAAGCAAGTAATAGTTCCATCTCCATACTTCCAGTTAAATCTATTTCATCATCAATAGATTTTAAAATTAAATGTGCTTTAACTGGTTTAGAAAACTGTATAAATTCATTATCATAGAAAAACTTATCTTTTTCCAAATCTAAATGAAGTTCTTTTCTTTTGTTTTTATTGCTAAATAATTCTGAAACATCTATTACCATATTATCCACTCTGAAAAACTAAATACTATTTAGTTCTTTCTCATATAAAGAAAATCTTTATACCTTGTATAAAAAAATATACAGCTCGAGCAAAGCTTCCGCGTCCCTCCTAACTAAATAGTTTTTTACTTACATCAAACACAGTTTATTATATAAACAATACAGTAAAAAGTCAAGAATTATTTATTATAGACATTGGCAATAATTTTATTTTATTAAAGCCTTAGTGTCTCTTGCTATTACTAATTCTTCATTTGTTGGTATAACAAATATTTTAGTTTTAGAATCTTCTGTACTTATTTCTGCCTCTTTTCCGCGAATCTTATTCTTTGACTTATCTAAGACTGCTCCCAAAAATTCTAGGCCCTTGCATACAGCTTCTCTTGTTTCTGGAGAGTTTTCACCAAGTCCAGCAGTGAATATAATTGCATCTACTCCACCCATTACTGCCGCATAAGATCCTATAAATTTCTTAACTTTATAGACAAATATATCAAGTGCTAACTGAGCTCTATGATTTCCATCTTTCCATGCAGCATCTTCTATATCTCTAAAGTCACTGCTTACTCCTGATATTCCTAAAACACCTGATTTTTTATTCATTAAATCATTTGCTTCATCAATTGTTAATTTTAATTCTTGCATTATATATATTATTATAGCTGGATCTATGCTTCCACATCTAGTTCCCATAGCTATTCCTTCAAGTGGAGTAAATCCCATACTTGTTTCTACTGATTCACCATTTTGCACCGCAGAAATACTTGCTCCATTTCCTAAGTGACAAGTAATTAATTTTAGATCTTTTATGTCTTTACCCATCATTTGTGCAGCTTTATCTGAAACATATTTATGAGATGTTCCGTGGAATCCATATTTTCTAATACCATGTTCAGTATAAAGGTCATACGGAAGTGGGTATATGTATGCAACTTCTGGCATTGTCTGATGAAATGCAGTATCAAATGTAGCTATCATAGGCGTACTAGGCATTAATGCTTTACAAGCATTGATCCCGATTATATTAGCTGGATTGTGAAGTGGTGCAAGTTTTGCACATTCTTCTAAGTTCTTCATCACTTCATCATTAATTATAACTGATTCTGCATATTTTTCTCCACCATGAACAATTCTATGTCCCACAGCATCTATTTCTGATAACTCTTTAATAACACCATGATCACAATCTACAAGTGCGCTAATTACTAATCTAATAGCATCTGTATGATCTTTCATTGTCTCTTCAATAATATATTTTTCCCCATTAACCTTTTGCGTTAATTTTGATCCTTCCATTCCTATTCTTTCTATTAATCCAAGTGCTAAACATTCTTCATTTTCCATGTTTATTAATTGATACTTAAGCGATGAACTTCCACAGTTTATGACTAATACTTTCATTAAATTTTCCTCCTAATAATATATATTTAAATTATATGTTTTATATAAGTCTATTTTGAATTTGAGCTTGAACTGCAGTAACTGCAACAACATTAACTATGTCATCCACACTGCATCCTCTTGATAAATCATTTATAGGCTTTGCAAATCCTTGACAAACTGGTCCGATAGCTTTTGCTTTAGCAAATCTTTGCACTAATTTATATCCAATATTTCCAGATTGTATATCTGGGAATATTAAAACGTTTGCGTTTCCAGCTACAGTACTGTTTGGTGCTTTTTGTTTTGCTACACTAGCAACAATCGCTGCATCTAACTGAAGTTCTCCGTCAATTTGTAAATCAGGTCTAGCCTTCTTTGCAATTTCAGTAGCCTTTACTACTTTATCAACTAATTCATGCTTTGCACTCCCTCTAGTTGAAAAAGACAACATTGCAACCTTAGGTTCAAAATCACATAACAATCTTGCGTTATCTGCAGTGCTAATAGCTATAGCTGCTAAGTCTTCAGCATTAGGGTTTATATTAACAGCGGAATCTGCAAATAAAAGCAGTCCATCTTCGCCATATTCATCGTGAGGCAATTCCATTATAAAGAAACTTGAAATAACCTTAATTCCTGGTGCAGTTTTAATGATTTGCATTCCAGGTCTAAGTAAATCTCCTGTATAATGTACCGCTCCGGAAACCATTCCATCAACTTCTCCCATCTTAAGCATCATAGTTCCAAAATACACACAATCTTGCATTGTCTCAGATGCTTTTTCTAGAGTCATTCCTTTATTTTTTCTTATCTCATAAAATTCCTTTGCATAAAAATCAGTTTTATCAGAAGTTTTTGGATCTACAATTTCTATACCGCAAATGTTAACTGATAACTTAGCTGCTTTTGCTTCTATTACACTTTTATCTCCTATTAATATTACCTCGGCTAATGAATTATTTTTGATAATTTCACTAGCTTTTATAGTCCTTTCTTCTTCTCCCTCTGGAAGTACTATTCTTTTTTTATCTGTCTGTGCCAATTTACACATTTTTGCTATAAATGCCATTCTTGTTGCTCCTCTCGTTTATTATCAACTTAATATACATTAATAATATACACCCTTTACCCTATACATTTCAACATAAAACTACAAAATCATTTACATATATTATATTTTAAATATTCTTAATCTTCATCCTTTTTGTCTTTTTTGAAATATATGTACTTTTATTAATTCATTTTATATTATATAATATATATAAGTTTTAACGACCCAGGAGGTGATTTAATGAATATTTCAGGTATAATTGTTGAATATAATCCATTACATAACGGTCACGTATATCATATTAATAAAACCAAGGAGCTCACAAATTGTGATGCCTTAATTTGTGTTATGAGTGGTAATTTTACTCAACGTGGTATTCCATCAAGTATAGACAAATGGACAAAAACTAAAATGGCATTAAATAACGGGGTAGATTTAGTAATAGAGCTACCAGCTATCTACAGCGTATCATCAGCGGATTTTTTTTCCTTCGGTGCTGTAAGTCTTCTAAACAGCTTAGGAATAGTGGATAATATTTGCTTTGGTAGTGAACATGGAAATATTAATGACATATATAATATATCCAATATATTACTTCAAGAACCTATTGAATTCAAATCACTATTAAAAACTTATTTATCAAAAGGTATCACTTACCCCTTAGCAAGATCTAATGCACTTTATGATTATTTAATGAATTCAAAATTGGACATATCAAACTTATTATTAGATAACTTTTTAAATTCACCCAATAATATACTAGGTATAGAGTATTGTAAAAGCTTAATCAAGTTAAAAAGTTCTATTAGACCTTACTCATTAAAAAGAGAAGGTGCGTCTTATAACAGTGATCTTTTACATAATGAATTTTCAAGTGCTACAGCTATAAGAAAATTTCTGAAAGAAAATGGTTCTTTATCAAAACTTGCAGGTCATATCCCAAGTTCAGTATTAACTGAGCTTCAAAACTTATACTCGAAAAATTATGAATTTACATTTGAAGATTCCATGTTTCCGTACATTAAACATAAATCTGCTACATCAAAAAATTCTTTAGTAAATTTACCAGATGTATCTGAGGGTCTTGATAATAGGATTATTAAATCCTTACAAAATAGTTTAAGCTACTCTAGTGCACTGGCCGATATAAAAAGCAAACGCTACACTTACACTCGGATTAGTAGAATATTATGTCAATATTTTATAGGATTTGATAGCTTTGATACTAAAAATTTAAGATCAATGCCTTGTCCTTATGCTCGAGTTTTAGGATTTAACTCAAATGGAAAGTCAATTCTAAAATCTATAAAATCAAATAGTAGCATTCCACTTTACACTAAACTTCCTAAAAAGTGCAATGAGACCATGCAACTAGATATTCAGTCTACAAGGGCTTATAGCGTTATAAATAGTAGTATAGGCCATAATAGCGATTATTTGATATCGCCTATAATTATAAAGTAAAAATAAATGCTACTATCATAAATAGATAGTAGCATTTATTATATTTAAAATTAGTGTTTCCAACACATAAATTTATGAAAATTTAAATATATTTAATACAGTAATACTTAAAAAGGGGTCTAACATTGAAATTACTATTAATTATATTATTAATTTTCATAATATTATTATTATTTGAACTATTTAAAACTTTGAAGATAAATCTATCAATAACATTAATTTGTTCTATTATTATTCTACAAATAATAATAGCTCCTAATATTTGTATCCAGTACACTATCTCCGGAGCAAAATTGTTTTTCAATTCAATTTTTCCTTCTCTTTTTCCATTTTTAGTTGTAATAAATATTATAATAAGCTACGATGGCATTCATATTTATTCTAAATTGTTAGGCAATCTAATTTGTAAACCCTTAAAACTACCAAAAGAATGTAACTTTGCTCTTTTAGTTAGTGTACTATGTGGTTATCCACTTGGTGCGAGATACACTTGCGATTTGTACGAAAAAAATATAATTGATTTAAAT
>DAVZGU010000202.1:0-4636 GCA_052274215.1 Clostridium sp.
AATGCAGCAACTAATTTTGGATTTTCAACAAAGTAGCGGATACTATGATATCTTTATTGCAAATTTAAAAATCTTGAGTTTCTCATATCGTGAGTATACCGAAAAACTGCAAGCGGCAAACAAGATATTCGTGAATAAATATCCGCAAATGCAGGATATGTATAAATAAGGCACCAATAAAATGGTCATAATCTATACTTAATTATTCCAAACTTTGTTTAAATACAAACTAAACAAGGTATCACTCCTTTTTATTTTGACTGTTTATGAGAATCATCATATTTAAGTTACTTTGACATAGTAGCACCCTTTAGAGTATAAAAATTAAGAAACTTCATGATTTTTAAATCCTTAACGTATAATTTCCGCGTTTTACTGCCTATACCCCTAATATATATAATAGTTTTTATTGTATTTTCCAAGAAAATTCATTTTAACTTTTTGCTATGTTTAAGAAAGGTGTTGATAATATGAACATTTTTAAGGGGAGCATATCAAAATGATATGCTTCCCTTAGTTCACATTTTTACGATATATAATTAAATAATTACTATGGATTATGATTAATATAACAATTTTAAAAGTGTATTTTTACTTTTTATTTTTATCATACTTCTGTAAAATTATAATCAAAATAATGCTACCCACAGTAACTACAAATGCAACCACACCTACTGCATAACCAATGATATTTTTAACATCATTTTTAATGCCATATTGGATAACAAAGAACATAGCGCCTATAAGAACCCCAATAATTAATAAGAAAATCCCTACAGCACGAGAAATTTTCTTTATATCACAATTTGCTTTTTCTTCTTTACTCATAGCATTGTAACCTGAAATCATCCAACTACCTTTTCCGCAGATAAGACAAATACCTATAATTGAAAAAAAAAGTACATCTATTATCCTAACAATAATTATAATTAATCCCCCCTTCACCAAAATATTTTATAACTGTGTCTTTATTCAATTATACAGTATATCGATATAATTATTCAAATATTTAACATAACTATATATAAATTGCCTCTCTGTATTAAACAACTCTAACCATTTAAACCAATACATGTAATTAGCAATATATTTTGTGGAAACGCTGTGAAATCCATACATCCATTCTTTCAGTTTGCTATGAAAATTCTTTATGTGCTGTATATGGTATATACCTTTCTTGTGCTTCCCACGCTTAATTTGTTGTAGGTTAACACCCAACTTTTGTGCAAAGCGAATATATCTCTTGTGTGAATCAGTACAGAGGATAGATTCATCCTCTATACTTCTTCAAGATAGGCTAATATTTCTTCTTGTGCTATTGTTCCTAAAGCCTCTAAATCTTTTTTTTACTGACTCTACACTGGGCATAATAATTGAAAAGATGCCAACATATCGAATTGCTTACCTAAGGAAGATTGGACCTTATGGAATTAACAATATACAAACAATGGAGGAATTAAAAAAATGGGCAAAATTTAACCATTTATTTAATGATGAATCCATAATTCTTGCAATTGCTCAGGATAATCCTGAAACTACTAAACCTGAAAACTGTCGTTACGATACTTGTATTGTTGTTTCAAACGACTATTCAGTAACTGACGGCTATGTTAGAGAAGGTAATATTGTTGGAGGAAAATATGCTATTTTTAAAATTAATCATACATCAGAAGCAGTTCAGAAAGTGTATATTGATATACTGAAAGTAACATATCGTATTGGGGTACGGCAACCATTTACACAAAAAACAGCCCTAAGACAGTTATTACCATTATAACCACCTGAAATAGTCCCTTACAGAGGGTAGTGTTACAAAATCTCTACCTTTTGCGTTGACATCATTTTATGTCCCAGAACTATGAATTTTATCTTATGTGATAGTATTTAGAGGCAAATATTGTTATGTTACTGTTTTTCACATTAATAGTAGTCCTACCTCACTAGCACCCTTTACACATGCTCCACATACTTTCCTTTGTAACATTATAAAGACTAAAAAAGTATCCTTTTTTCTGTGTTAATTCATCAAAACTACCTATCTCCTCTATCCTCCCATTGTTGACTACTATTATCCCATCATACATTCTGAGTACTTCGTCAACAAGTTTGTGTGTAACTACCATACACGTCAATTCATCAATACCTAAAATTGATTTTTCTATATTATACGCTGTCTCATTATCAAGTGATGATGTTGCTTCGTCAAGTATAAGAATTGGAGTATTTTTAATCAATGCCCTAGCAATAGCCACCCTCTGCTTTTCCCCACCTGATAGATTACAACCATTTTCACCAACATTACTACCGAGTCCACCAGAAAGTCTATCTACTAATTCCTCAAGTCCTGAAAGCTTTACTGCCCTTTTAATATCCTCCTCACCATATTCCCTAAATAACGTAATATTTTCTCCTATACTATTATCAAACATAAATACATTTTGATGTATTACCGTAATCAACTTATACAAATCACTAACTTTAATCTCTCTATTATCAACTCCATCAATTTTTATAGCTCCCTCAAAATCCTCATAATACCTTAAAAACAATTTAAGTATAGTAGATTTCCCGCTTCCACTTCCCCCAACAATTGCATATTTACTACCTTTTTTAATATTCAAAGATACACCATCGAGTGCTTTTCGTTCTTCACTATAGCAGAAATTTACATTTTCAAATGTTATTCCCCTTTCAAAACTTAACTTATCAATCCCACTATCGCGATTTTGATTTTTACCCACAAATTTCACTATCTTCTCACCGATTAATTTAACTGCTTTAACCTTGTTTAATCTTGTTGACACTGCAACAAGCGGCCCAACTATATTATTCATCAATTGAACTGTAGCAATCATTGCACCCACTGTTAACTCACCCTTAATAACAAAATAAGTTCCCAGTCCCATTGCTGTAAAAAACATCAAAAAACCACCTATTTCAGATAAACCATCAACAAAAGCACTAAGCAGTAAATACTTATATTTTGAATTTTCAACCCCATAATTTGATATTTTATATTCATCTTGAATTTTGTCCTCAATATTAAAACTTTTTATCACTTCAAATCCTGAAAACATATCCTTAACCTTTGTTGTAAATATACCTAGGTTATCAGAATATATATTTTTGCTTTTTCCTAATTTCTTTCCAAATGCCATAGGAATTATAATAGTAACTACCCCAACAACAAAAACACCAATTGTAATATAAACATTCATTTTTATTATAGCAAAAGTAGCAATTCCAAAGGATATAGCGTTATAAATAATCTGAAGAATGTTTATAAAATAATCCTGCTCAACAATATTAATATCATTTGTAATCAAAGAAATATATTTCGCACTGTTTTCTTCATTAAAGCTTTTCAAATTTTGCCCAAGTATTTTACTAAATACATCATTTTTTAATGCCACCAACGTTTTCTTAATATACAAAGCTTCCAAAAACTTTCTTGTATAACCTATAGCAAATGTTGCTACCACATAACATAGAGAAAATACCAAAGCTGTCTTTAATTCACTCACCGTACCCTTTGTTCCTATATCAACAATTGATTTTAATATAAAAGCAAGATACACATTTGCTACTGCGGTAAGTGCAATCATAAAAATATTTACAGAAAGTAGACCCTTAAATCTGAAAAAATACCTCTTCATTTTATTCCCCCCCAACTATTTATAAACTAAATGTTTTCTTCAAAAATTCAACAGACTCTCTTAAAGTATCCTTATTGACAACATAATAAGTCTTTTGCGCTCTTTTTTCAGATTTAATTAAATTTACACTTGCCAAATAATTCATATGATATGACACTGTGGCCATGGAAATCGCATATTTATTAGCTATTTCCTGACTATAGACTTCTCCATCCATAAGATAATTTAGTATATTAAACCTTGTTTTATCACACAAATTTTTAAATATGTTGATATTTTTTTCAAATACATTTTCTCCACTTAATCGCTTTGTTGTTGCTTCAAAATCCCTTCCCAAGAATATATATAATTTTTTATCTGATTCATGAAAAACACAACTAATTGAATTAAAAAAAATAGTATTAACGTATATTTCCTCATAATCATCAAATTTTAAAAATGCATTCTTGAAGTTTCCAAGTATTTTCTCTAAAAATTTAATTCCGTTTTTATTTATATTTTCTTCAATATAATTATTAAATACTTGTATTGATTTTTCATATTTCTCCACGGTCTGTTCATATTGAGAGATATATTCCTCAATAAACTGCATAAATTCTCTTACCCATTTTTCACTATTATTAATGAGTTTTAATAGCTTCCACTTCATGTTATCATCCACTTTTAAAGATTCTATTAAGTCTAATATCTTGATATCACTTTGCAGTATCTCATTAATCTTTTCCTTAGCAGCATCATCCTCCTTGAATTGTCCCATGGATTTAATCGCTTTATATTTAATTTGCTGACCATTCAACTTTCTTATAAAATTTATAAGTTCCTCCTTATCAGAGCAGCCCCATATATCTGAGTTCTCATCTATTAGATGATTTAATGGTGACTCTTCTTTAAAATACACCTCTAAAAGCTCAATATTTTTATTAACTATCTTAGACAGTGCTTTTACAGCTCTCTCTACATCTTTGTTGACCTTTGCTTCA
>DAVZGU010000203.1:0-4614 GCA_052274215.1 Clostridium sp.
TTAAATTCTTAAATTTTTTTTAACCCAATCTTATGTGCACGCGTTAAGCTTTTAAGCTTTTCATTCGTGAGTAAAAGAATATAGCTACAAAAGCGAAACAAATCATTGGAATTATAAATGATATTTGCATTGAACCAATAGAATCTGAGATAAAACCTTGTATTGCTGGCATAAATGCTCCACCAACAATAGACATTACAATGATTGCACCAGCTGTTTCTGTATATTTCTTATTTTCAACAGAACCCAAAGTCTCAGCATAAATTGTAGCCCAACAAGGACCAAAAAAGAAACTTGCTACAATGCAAGCATATATAGCAGTAAGATTTGGTACTAGTGTAACATATACCAGTGATAGACATCCTAATATTGAATATATAAACAATACCTTTACTACATTAAATTTATTCATTAATGAAGTAGCAACCAATCTACCGAGGAAAAAAGCTATGAAGGTATATATCATGTATGTTGAAGCATTTCTTTCACTTATATTTTTGTCTAATATTAATGCTAATCTGATTGTAAATGACCAAACAGTAGTTTGCATACCTATATAGATAAATTGAGCAATAATTCCTTTTTTAAAACTACTATTTTTAGATAAATATTTCAATGTTTCTGAAATACTTACCTTAGTTTCTACTTTATCTTTAATATTTTGAATTTTGCATTCAGGAAACTTAGTGATTGCAAACAAAACCATTACTACAACTAAAATTAAAATAAGATATTTATAAGGCTGCAGTGTATATTGTAAAGCAGTTGCGCCAAAATCTCTAGCTGCTTGTGGTGTCATTTTTAGCATTTGTGACTTTAAAGAAGCACCATTTTGAAAAATAAGATATTTTCCTAATAAAACTCCTATAATTGATCCTATAGGATAAACAGTTTGGCTGATATTTAAACGAAGAGTAGCTTTATCTCTGGGACCCATCAGTGAACTATAAGTATTTGCTGAAGTTTCTAAGAAACTAAGCCCTATAGCAAGCACAAAAATTGCCACTAAAAACATTGAATATGTTGCCATGGATGATGCTGGATAAAATATAGAACAACCTATAATATAAAAAGCAAGCCCAAATAATATACATATTTTATAACTCGTTTTTTTAATTAATAATGCTGCTGGAATAGCAATTAAAAAGTATCCTCCATAAAATGCACTTTGAACTAATGCACTAGCAAAATCACTTAAATAAAACACACTTTTAAATTGAGTGATTAATATGTCATTTAAACTAGCAGCTGCCGCCCATAAAGGAAATAATAAGGATAATAAACTAAATTGAAAAACAGGCATTTTACTTAGATAGCCATCTGGGTTTTGCTTAATATTTTTCATGCTCATTTTATTTTTCTCCTTTTATAATATTTGTTTATAAAGGCCCTCCATATATTTAAATTCTGAAGGGCTAAATCTCCCATATTTACAAACCTTCTATTAATTAAAGGTTCACAGAACAAAATGTGGCTTCATATATTATTCACACAATTTTATAATATTGTGTTTTGTTCCATAAACCTTTTAACTTCTGCAAACTTTGGAAGAGATGGTTGTGCTCCCATTCTAGTAACTGTTAATGCACCTACTGCACATGATAACTTTAATGTTTTCTTAAGTTCAAATCCATTAGCTAATGAATAAGCAAATGCGCCTATAAATGAATCACCAGCAGCTGTTGAATCAACAGGTTTAACTTTATATGACCCTTGGAATATTTCTTCATCTTTGTTTAAAAATAGTACTCCCTTTTCACCCAATGTTATTATTACATTTTTACATCCTAAGCTTAATAGAATTTTTGCAGCTTCTCTTGCACTATCATCGCTATTAACCTTAATCCCAGTTAATGTGCATGCTTCAATTTCATTTGGAACTATATAGTCAACTAACTTAATGAAATTTTGCTCAAATTTTGCAGCCGGTGCCGGATTCAAGATAATTATTTTCCCATATTTATGCCCTAATTCTATAACTTTATATACAGTTTCAATAGGAATTTCTAATTGAAGTATAATAATGTCTGAGTTTTGAATTTGTTCCTTCAACTCATCAATCTCTTTAGGCATTAACTTAAGATTTGCTCCAGGAACAACTATTATTCTATTATTACCGTTTTCTTCTAAAGTAATATTTCCAATTCCAGAACTTTCTATATCATCAAACAATACAGATTCATAATTTATGCCTTCGTTTTTCATAGAATCAATGTGAGCTTGTCCAAAACTATCTTTTCCTAATTTCCCAATCATAGTAACATCTGCACCCAATCTAGCTGCCGCTACAGCTTGATTTGCACCTTTCCCACCTGTAAATTGGTGAAACGATTTTCCTATAATTGTTTCACCTTCTATGGGTGCTCTGGGCGTGACAACCACCAAATCCGTCATAAAACTTCCTATAACTAATATTCTACTCATATATATTCTCCCTTCCTTCAAGTTTAACTCTTTCTTGAAATAACTGTTTACCAATACTCCCACCTGGATGAACTACTGCAAAATTTTCTTTTTTGAATCCTTTAAGTTGAGAAAGTGTTATAGCAAGAGCATCTCCAATTACTAAAGCTACTGTTGAACTACTCGTTGGCGCTAGATTAAGAGGATCCGCTTCATGTAACACTTTAGCTTCAAGTGCTACATCGCTTTGTTTAGCAAGTGTAAATTTTCCATTTTCTGTAATAAATATAATAGTACTGCCTATTACCATCTTAAATATACACTTATTTACTTGCTTTATTTTAAAGCCATATTTTAACTAAAAGCTAAAATTTTTTAAGATAAATTTATTAAGTGTTATTCTTAATTTACATGTACAACTATACAACTCCAACAGTAAGTAATATATTACTAAAAACTCTCTTTTCACCAGTTGCAATTGCAACTCTTATATCCTCTTTCTTCGCTTCATCATAAAATTTATATCTTCCTAATTCATTTAATTCTATTTTATTAAGAAATATTTCTCTAAACTCACTAAATATTGAAGGTTCCTCTTCTCCTTCATCGGGTATCATAACTTGTGACTGCTCAATATTTATGCTGTCAACTAATACCCTTAAAACTTCCGTTACATTTGGAATTCCACTAGTTAATTGCAAATAAATTTTTTCAGTATTTTCATTAGTACAAGAATCTACTGGGTAGTTACCATCACATATTAGAACTTTATCTCCATGTCCACAATGGGCTAAAGCATTTATTAATTGAGCATTTATACATTTACCTTTTAACATAATTAATACCACCTCTCATAACTATTTTAAAAATTTAGATAGTTTTAATTTCTATACAAAAAATATCAATATTTTAGATTTATATCTAATTTTGTATTCCAATATAATACATTGTTCTTTATTGTCCACAACCTCCCACCCTCTTTACGACATAAACTAATCTTGTAATGAAACGTTTCATTATTAATGTAAAACATATTGCATTAATCCTTTTAAAATCAACTAAACGTTTTCATTTTAAACTGTAAAAAAAGTCAATTATTTTATGTAAATTTAACGGAATATTATAATATTTAAGGACCCTTGGTGTAGTATTATTGCAACTTTTTAACTCGTGACATATCAATACTACTAAGGAATGCAAATAGTATATACATAAAACACTATTTATAAAACGTTACATATTTGTATGATATCATAATAGTTATATATAATCAACTATTTGTAATAAGTAGAAATTCTAAAGAAATTTCTATTTATTTATATTAGCCACAGAATCCCTCATTAACAATTCAGCCTTCAAGTTAATTACTTTGGGGAAATCACCTTTATCACCTTGAAGTCTTCTTAACATTATAGTTGCTACTGCTTTTCCAAGTTGTTTCATAGGCTGAATAACAATTGAAAGATATGGTTTTATGATCTTTGACATTTGTATGTTATCAAATCCAATAATCGATATTTCATTAGGCACCTTTATATTTTTCTCATTTATAGCCATTATTACTCCTAAAGTCATGGCATAATTGGTGACGAAAATTGCGGTTGGAGGTTCTTCCATTTCTATAAGTTCTTTACAAAGTTTATATCCACTATGAGTATAATAATCACCAAACTTTATTAAATGATGATCAACCTCAATATTATAGTTATCATAAGCTGCTAAATAACCTCTCAATCTTTCAGAAGCTGTGTATACAGTCCTAGGACCGCATATAATTGCTGCCCTTTTATGTCCGTTAATAATTAAATTTTCTACAGCAATATAGGATGCATTGAAATTATCGACAAGTATTGTATCACATTTAGCACCTTTTATTAATCTATCTATTAAAACAACAGGTATGCCTCTGTTTATGACATCAATTAGTGCATCCTTAAATCTAACTGATGGGATTATAATAATTCCATCCACCATCTTACTTAAAATAAGCTTTAATTTTTCTTTTTCTAGATTAGGATTTTCTCTATAATTACATATTATCGTACTATACCCATTTTTTGATAGATATTCTTCAACATAAGATATTAAACTAGTACAGAAAAAATTTTCTAAGGAAGGAATTATTATACCTATAGTTTTTGACTTTTTTGTTTTTAACCCCCTAGCAATTTCATTTACGCTGAAGTTTAAATCATTAATTGCTTTTTCAAT
>DAVZGU010000204.1:0-4614 GCA_052274215.1 Clostridium sp.
ATCTTCTTTAATAAACTCTGTAGCACTAATTTGTTCTAATAGTTCCATTTTATTCTTCATAAGGCTCTCCTCTTTTCATTGATTCCCCTGGATTACATTTTTTATTTTTACCTTCATAAGGGCTATAAAGTTCAGGGAAAGCAGTTCCTCTTTTAAGAGCTTCAATAGGCGAGAATGTTGTACAAAATTTCTGCCATGGAACATATGCCATTGCTAATCTAATACCTTTTATTTCAGTTTCTTGAGGAATACAATTACACATAGGTGAACAATGTTTTATATTTTTTCTATTTTCATTTTGTTCCAAAACTAAACCTCCATATAATATTATTTGTTATGTAATATTATATTCAGATAGTTTAAAAGGTGCTTATACTATCTGGGGTACCGGCATCAAAACGCGAAAATTTTACGCTAAGGATTTAAGAAGCATCAGTTTCTTAATTTTTATACTCTAAATGGTGTCATCATGTGCAAAGAACCTAAAATATGATGATTATCATAAGTAGGCTGTACCACTTTTTGTTAGTGCGCCTCTTATAAAAGTCGCGATTTGGATATTATAAGAAATATTAGTTAAATTTAGTCTAAAAGGCCCCTCTGTATGAACGCCTTGTAAACGTAGAGTTCTTGCTCATTTAATCGACCCATCAGTATTCTGTGAAGCAGCAATATTCTGTTGCTGAGCTGCAATTGTTAATATTATGCTTCCTATAGCAACTAAAAAATTACCCAAAACATTATTGTCATTAGCAGATTTATCTGTTGAAAGGGAAATTGCAACTATATTTGATAGTATAGCGATTTCATTGGGACAAATTTTATTGAATTGTGATATAAATATTCACCTCAATTTAATGTATGCAACTACTCTCATATAGTTAAAACAAACATTATAGTCATTTACTTCAAATAAACACAAAATCCAGTATCTTCTCATTTAATATATTGCTTCGTAAAAGAATCCTATATCTATGCATAGCGTCAAAATGAATGAAACAAATTAGATATATTGTTTCATTAGGGGATGTACCCTAACACGTTGATATAATTAGCTATTCTCTATATTTAAAGTATGCGTTTGAATGAAACGTTTTTAATGTTTTTAAATGTAATTGTTTAATGCGAAAGTAACACAATACCAATTAAGTTACATTCAGATTGAGGCTGTTACTAATTTCTAAAGAATTGTAAATATACTTGATTTATGGTAATTATGGTATGATTAAATATATATTGTTAGCCGAAATTTAGAAAGTTACAATTTTATTTAAATACTTAATTTTAATAATGGAGGTAAGTAATGTATAATTATATTATATTTGATATTGATGGTACAATTTTAGATACTGAATTTGCAGTTCTTTCATCACTTCAAAAATTAGCGCTTGAAGAACTTAATAAAAGCTTTAGTTTTGAAGAATTAAGATTTGCATTAGGTATTCCAGGAGAAGTAGCACTAAATAAACTTGGAATAACCAATCCATTTCAGTCTAATGAGAAATGGAATAGATATTTGAAAGGCTATCTTCATCATGTAAAAGTCTTTGATGATATTAAGGATACTTTAGTTAAGTTAAGCGAAATAGGGATTTTAGCAGGTATAGTTACATCAAAGACTAAAATAGAATACATAAACGATTTTGTACCTTTTGGTTTGGCCGATTACTTTAAATTAGTAGTTTGTGCAGATGATACAAAAAGACATAAGCCTAATGCAGATCCAATTTTAAAATTTATTGAATTGTCCGGGGTGGATAAATCAAAGACTATATATATCGGTGACACTAAATATGATATGGAATGTGCATTTAGTGCTGATATAGATTTTGCATTAGCGTTATGGGGTGCTAAATCATCCATTGGAATAAATGCAAATTATATTTTACAAAATCCTAAACAAATACTAGAACTCATAAAAATTTAATTCACAGTCCTCTAATATTGCATTGCAATTAACCCCATATCAATGATATGGGATTAATTTATTAAGTGCGTATTGATATTCTGAAAGTAACACAATGGTAATTAAGTTACTTTCACATTGAGGCTATTACCAATTTTAAAAGAATTGTAAAATACTTAATTTATGTCAATTATGGTATAATCGTATATATTATTAGTCGGAATTATAAAAAAAATGTGAAGTTAAGATTATTTTTGTGGGGGAGGTAGTATCATATGGATACAAGGAATTTTATATATATAATGTCTGTTGCAGAAAAATTAAAAAATAATACGCGTCATTCATGGACATCATCTGGTCGTCACGAAAGTGTTGCAGAACATAGCTGGCGTTTGTCTCTAATGGCTTATTTTGTAAAAGATGAGTTCCCAAACGCTGATATAAACAAAGTAATTCTAATGTGTATATGTCATGACTTAGGTGAAGCTATTACAGGAGATATTCCAGCTTTTAATAAAACGAAGTGTGATGAAATTGTGGAGAACAACGAAGTTTCTCAACTTCTTTGTAGTCTGCCCCAGCCATATAAGACAGATTTATCTGAACTTTTTATAGAAATGAATGAACATCAAACGATAGAAGCTAAAATATATAAGGCACTTGATAAGATGGAGGCAATAATTCAGCATAATGAGGCGGAATTGTCAACATGGATTCCACTTGAATATGAGTTAAACCTATCGTACGGAGCAAAAGAAGTTGATTTTTCAGATTATATGAAAGAATTAAAAAAATCAATTTACGAAGATTCCATAGAAAAAATAAGAGTTGCAAAAGAGTGAAGATAGTATTTGGAGAAATATAAAATTGCTTCACATTTTTCATTTATTCCGGTGCAAGTAACCCTATATTCAATGATAGGGGATTACTTTATTAATGGTGTATTAATATTTTGAAAGTAATACAAGTATAATTGTGTTACTTTCACATTGGGTCTATATCTAGCATCTTCGAAAAGCATCTTTTTAAATTAAAATCCCATTCAACATTATGTTGAATAGGGATTCGGTACACCACGCTAACGTAGTGTCTTCTTCAGAGAGTAAGAATTTTATTACCAAGGAATAATACCATCTCTATTTGTAAATGTTCCTGTTGGTCCATTTTTATCTATGGTAGCCATTCTTACAACTGCATCAGTTCCTTCTTGTACAGTTTGATTACCATTGCTGAAACTTTCTCCAGTTTTAGTTGAACCTGGGTCTATTGCATTAATTCTAATATCAGGAATAGCTTTTGAATATTGTACTGTAAGCATAGAAACTGCTGCTTTTGATGAACTGTATGCAAGGGCATTAACCTTAGACTCTATTTTTTCTGGGTTTAATACTTGTCCAAATGATCCAAGGCCACTACTTGCATTTACAATGGTAGGCTCCTCTGATTTTTTTAGCAGAGGAAGGAAGTGATGAATAACGCGAACTATTCCAAAGACATTTGTATCATAGACTTGTAATATTAAGTCCGAGGTAATATCTTCTGGCTTTGCAAAAATCCCGGGGATTCCCGCATTATTTATAAGAACATCTAAATGGCCCTCATTTTGTCTTATTTTTTCAGCTGCATTTATAACCGATGTATCATCTGTAACATCTAGAATAACATAGTCTACGCCTAAAGATTCGGCAGCTATTTTTCCTTTGTTTTCATCACGTGAGCTGATATACACTTTATGTCCTAATTCTTTTAAACGTCTAGCTGTTTCGAAACCTAATCCTGTATTTCCGCCAGTTATTAACATAACTTTCATAATAAGCAACTCCTTATATACTTATATTGAAACAGAATAATCTATCTTAAAAAAATCATACAACATTTGAATTTAGTTGTCAATTGAAATGTTGTATTTTAGACTATTCAT
The DNA here is from genome assembly GCA_052274215.1 of Clostridium sp. GTDB lineage: Bacteria > Bacillota > Clostridia > Clostridiales > Clostridiaceae > Clostridium_AD. The sequence goes on from DAVZGU010000204.1 coordinate 3,828, forward strand.
TTTTTAAATGATATGATATAATATTTATATTTAAAAGGACGAGGAGAACGCATTATGATAAAAGGAACTAATAATGTTTCAGAACAAATTTATCTTTTAAATATTTTACAAAAAACTTACATACATGAGAAGTTAAGAAAAACAGGAATTAATGAGATACAAGCGCGAACAATAAATTATGTATTTACTTATCCTGGAGTTATTCAAAAAGATTTAGCTCAATATTTAGGGAAACAAAATGCTACAATTACTAATATTTTAAAACTTTTAGAAAAGAAAAATTATATAAAACGTAAAATCCCTGCCAGTAATGAAAGACAAAAGAAGCTATATATAACTGAAGACGGAGAGAAATTAGTTGCATTAATCGAAAAAATATTTTTAGATTTAGAAAATGTTATATTAAGCTCATTATATGATTTAGAAATAAAAAATTTAGAGAACGGATTAAAAAAAATAAGTGAAAATTTAAAATAACACATTTCTTAGTTTAAAAACATATATTCTTGAAATTAGCTTCATACATTACAGATAACCGTACCATAAGTAAATGAGGTTTTGATAAAATTGGAAGTGATTATTTATATTGATAAAACCCTACAAATATCAGTACTATGTTACATTGAAAACATATGAAGATTGTGTCTTAACTAATACTTTTAATATCCTACTGTCAAGCTTAAATAAAGTCCAGATAACGCATTTTCTAATACCCCCTTTACAAAACTAGTTAGGCGCATTATAATTAGGCAACGAACTAAATTGTAATATTAATAATATAATCAGT
>DAVZGU010000205.1:0-4605 GCA_052274215.1 Clostridium sp.
TGCTTTAAAAATAAAGAAATATAGATGATAGGTTTTAAAAAACGCATAATAATTAACATTATTAATGTATATGTTATATAAAAAAATTAAATCCAGATAAGTAACTTATCTGGATTTGATGTTGAGTTAGATTATTTATCTAGAGTTTTAATATATTCTTTCATCTGATCAATATTCATAGCACCAGAGTGTTTAGAAATGATATTCCCGTCTGCATCAATGAAATATGAAGTAGGAATTGATGCTATATTATATTGAGCGGCAACAATCTGATCAGGGTCTGAAAGAACTTTAAAATTATAATTATTACTATCAATAAAGGATTTAACAGTATCTAAAGGTTCACCAATGTCTATAGCTACTATAACTAAATCGCTATCTTTTGTTTCTTGATATAATTTTTCGATTTCAGGCATTTCTGCTTTACAAGGTGGACACCAAGTTGCCCAAAAATTAAGAAAAACCTTTTTACCTTTTAAGTCACTTAAAGATAATTCCTTACCATCTAGATCCTTTAATTTGAAATCCAGGGCCTTGGTTTTAGAAGCATTAGGATTTATTCCAATGGGCTTAGTAGGAGAATTATTTTGAGTAGTACTACTTTTGTCTGCATTTTCCACAGATAAGTTAGATTTAGAACTTGATGCATTATACGTATTTAGAGTATTGATAGAGACACCTACAAGGATAGCGGCTATAAGTACTATTAGTAATTTTTTCATATTAATTCTCTCCTTCAACTAAAAATTAATAAAATTCATGTATTGACTTAATATGGATAATTTGTTCGTGAAAATCATAACTCCCATTATTATCATTAAAATGCCACTTATTGCAGAGATTATAGGAAGATATTTTGAAAACTTTCTAAATTGTTTAGTAAAGCTTCCTATGGCCATGGCAGTTAAAATAAATGGAACAGCAAGTCCTAGGGAATACATTATCAAAAGTAAAACCCCTTTACCTACAGAGTTCATACTTGTAGCATAGATGAGTATTGAGGATAATATAGGACCAATGCAAGGTGTCCAACCTGTGGCAAAAGCCATTCCCATTATCACTGAGCTAAAAGGACCTTTTATTTTATCGAAATATAAAAATCTTTTCTCACGATAAAACAATTTTATTTTAAATAATCCAATAGTATGAAGACCAAAAACAACAATAAGAGTTCCTCCTACTTTTCTAAACAAATCTTTATGGGTAATTAGTAATTTACCAAGGGAGGTTATAGAAACTCCCATTAAAATAAAAATAATAGAAAAGCCTAATACAAATCCAAAGGATTTATATAAAGCAGAAAGTTTAGATTTTCCATCCTTTAATTCTTCTATAGAAGAACCAGTTAAATAGCTTACATATGCAGGAACCAGTGGAAGGACGCAAGGGGATAAAAATGATAGCAGACCTGCAGAGAAAGCTAATAATATTGATATGTCGTTCAAAAGTAAAACACCTCCAATTTAGTATTAATGCAATGATTTATGTTTAATTAATCCAGAGCCTTAAGATTTAATGTAAAATACGAAATAATAAAAACTACTTTCAATGAAAAAAGTCATAACTATAAACAGTATACTAAAAAGATGTGGAGATTGTATGTGATTTTTATAATTGTTATAAATTTAAATTTAAATTTAAATACTGCATTTCTACATAATATCTTTATAAGTATTTTCTATAATAAGTTATAACGAAAATAATAAAGTTATAGGAGGCAATATAAATTGGAAACAAAATTATTGAAAATAGAGGGAATGACCTGTTCAGCTTGTGCTAAGAGTATAGAAAGAGTTTCAAAAAAATTACCAGGGGTTTACGATGCAAGTGTAAACTTTGCTACAGAAAAATTAAATATAAATTATGATGAGTCAAAAATTAAATTATCAGATATACAAAGTGCAGTTGAAAAAGCTGGGTACAAAATAGTAGTTCAAACAACTAATAAAACCTTAAAGATAGAAGGAATGACTTGTTCGGCTTGCGCTAAAAATATAGAAAGAACAACTAGAAAACTTAATGGGGTTGTGGAATCAAATGTAAACTTTGCCACAGAAAAATTAACTATTTCTTTTGAACCATCATTAGTAAGGACAGCAGATATAAAGAAGGCAATAGAAAAAGCCGGATATAAGGCTTCAGAGGATGAAAGTAATGTAGACGCTGATAAAGAAAAAAAAGAAAAAGAGATAAAGTCTTTATGGAATAGATTTTTAATATCTGCAATTTTTGGAGTTCCATTGTTACTAATTGCCATGGTACCTATGATTATTACATTACCTGAAGCTATTAATCCAATGATGCATATGGAGACTTATGCTATTCTACAATTGCTACTTGTTCTACCAATAATGTATACAGGTAAAAAATATTTTATAGTTGGGTTCAAATCATTATTTAGATTAAGTCCAAATATGGATTCACTTATATCTATTGGAACCTCTGCGGCATTTTTATATAGTTTATTTGCTGTATTTGAAATAACAATTATGGGAAATATGGATTATGAAATGTATTTTGAGTCAGCAGGAGTAATTTTGACACTTATAACTCTTGGGAAGTATTTAGAATCAGTAACTAAAGGAAAAACCTCTGAGGCAATTAAAAAACTTATGGGTCTTGCCCCAAAAACTGCAATGATAATTCGCGGTAATAAAGAAATAGAGATTCCAATTGACGAAGTAGAAGTTGGAGATATAGTAGTAGTGAAGCCTGGTGAAAAAATGCCTGTAGATGGTGAGGTAATAGACGGAACTACATCTGTAGATGAGTCAATGCTTACAGGTGAGAGTATGCCAGTTGAAAAAAGTATTGGACATAATATAATTGGTGCAAGTATAAATAAAAATGGATCTATTAAATATAAAGCAACTAAAGTTGGTAAAGATACGGCACTATCACAAATAATAACCTTAGTTGAAAATGCTCAAGGATCAAAAGCTCCAATAGCTGCAATGGCAGATGTTATATCAGGTTACTTTGTACCTGTGGTTATAGGACTTGCTCTAGTTTCGTCACTAGCTTGGTTTTTATCTGGAGAAACGGCAGTGTTTTCTCTAACAATATTCATTTCGGTGCTTGTAATAGCATGCCCTTGTGCGCTGGGCCTTGCAACACCTACAGCAATAATGGTTGGAACAGGAAAAGGTGCAGAATATGGGGTACTTATAAAAAGTGGTACAGCGCTTGAAACTGCACATAAAATTCAAACTATAGTATTTGATAAGACTGGAACACTTACGCAGGGAAAACCAAAGGTAACTGATATAGTTACTTTAGAGGGTGCTGACCAGGAATTCTTACTTCAAATAGCAGCCTCTGCAGAAAAAGGATCTGAGCATCCATTAGGTGAGGCTATAGTCAAAGATGCAGAAGAAAAATCACTAGAATTAAAAAAGGTAGATAGCTTTAAAGCTATACCTGGGTATGGAATAGAAGTTAGTATAGACGGTAATAAAATAATACTAGGGAATAGAAGGCTTATGATAGAAAGTGAAATTTCTTTAGAAGAATTAGAAGATGTTTCAAACAGACTAGCTGAAGAAGGTAAGACTCCAATGTATATTGCCATAGAAAATAAGTTAAGTGGAATAATTGCAGTTGCTGACACTGTTAAAGAAAATAGTAAAAAGGCTATAGAGAGACTTCATAGTATGGGAATAGAAGTTGCCATGATAACTGGTGATAACAAAAGGACTGCAGCAGCTATTGGAAGGCAAGTTGGTATTGATAGAATATACGCCGAAGTTCTGCCAGAGGATAAGGCAAATGAGGTGAAGAAACTTCAAGCTGAAGGTAAAAAGGTTGCTATGGTTGGAGATGGAATAAACGATGCACCTGCACTTGCACAGGCTGACATTGGTATTGCAATAGGATCTGGTACAGACGTAGCAATTGAATCGGCGGATATTGTTCTTATGAGAAGCGATTTAACGGATGTACCTACAGCGCTGCAGTTAAGTAAGGAAACTATAACAAATATAAAGCAAAATTTATTCTGGGCTTTTGGTTACAATGCATTAGGAATACCAGTTGCAATGGGAGTACTGCATTTATTTGGAGGTCCACTTCTAAATCCTATTATTGCAGCACTTGCAATGAGCTTTAGCTCAGTTTCAGTATTAACAAATGCTTTACGATTAAAAGGTTTTAAGCCATTAAGATAAAATTCAAGAGAAAGGTATAAAGTAAAACAAGTAGAGGAGTGATATTAAATGAAAAATAAAGTTATAGTTTTAATAATAGCAGGAATCCTAACAGTAGGAGGCATTTCAATTGCATATGCAACAGGTAGAAATGATACAACTTTTAATGATTTTAATAAACCAATGATGGGCGCACAAAATAGTGACAATAAATCATCATATAATTACACAAGCTCGATGATGAGTGATCAAAATGCTGGAGGTCAATCAAATGATAGCTATAAAGATATGATAAAAATAATGAAGGATAATGGTTTCAGTGATGAAGCGAAAGCAATGGAAAATAGAGATTTTGATTCTATGAAAAATTTGATGAATAATATAAGTGATGCTGAATATAAGAAAATGATTGATATAATGGGAGAAAATAGACATGGGTCTATGGCTAATATGATGAAAT
>DAVZGU010000206.1:0-4583 GCA_052274215.1 Clostridium sp.
TACAGTTCTTATATATTCTAAAGATCTAAATTATAAAACAAAAAGATAAAGATGATTAATAAAGGTACTAGAGAATTAAATAATTCATATTTTTTAAAATTGCTAGAAAAATGCAATTTATGTCCTAGGAAATGTTTTGTTAATAGATTAGAGGGAGAATTAGGTTTTTGTAGAGCTTCTAAAGATGTAAAAATAGCTAAAGTTTCCCTGCATCACTGGGAAGAGCCCTGTATTTCTGGCGTAAATGGCTCTGGAACTGTGTTTTTTTCCAATTGTAACTTAAAATGTGTGTTTTGTCAGAATCATAAGATAAGCCATGAAGATGCTGGAAAAACGGTATCTATAAATCGTCTTAGTGAAATCTTTTTAGAGCAACAGGAAAGAGGGGCCCTTAATATAAATTTAGTTACCCCCACTCACTATGTACCCCAAATAATAGAAGCCTTGAAACTTGCTAAAAATAAAGGCCTTAATATTCCTATTCTCTATAATTCAAGTGGCTATGAAAATATAGATACCATTAAAATGCTCCGAGGGTTTATTGATGTTTATTTACCAGACTTAAAATATTGTAGAGATAAATATGCTATTAAATATTCAAACGCTCCCAATTATTTCACTTTTGCTTGCGATGCTATTACTGAAATGGTTTCACAAGTAGGAGAAGTCAAATTTGATGCTGATGGAATAATTCAAAAGGGAGTAATAATTAGGCACCTAATGCTACCAGGCTTATTATTTGATTCTAAGAAAATAATAGATTATATATATAACACCTTTAATGATTCAGTGTATATTAGCTTAATGAATCAATATACCCCTATGCAAGTCGCAATTAATTATCCGGAAATAAACAAGCAAGTAAACCCTAATCATTATGATACTCTGATTGGGTACTGCTTAAACCTCGGCATCACCAAGTGCTTTATTCAAGAAAGTGGAACTTCATCTTCGGCTTTCGTACCTGACTTTGATTTAAGCGGAGTATAATGCTAAAAGGCCCCCATGATTTTAATCATGGGGGCCTTTTAGCATATAATCATTCTATATAGGTTGTGCTTTGATCTTTACTGAAATCAAACTTTAGATTCTTAAATGAAAAATACAATACACAAGCGAATATTATGCCTGCAAGCACATCTACAAAATAATGTTGCTTTATAAACATAGTAGATAGAATTATAAAAACGGCTGTAATAATACAAATTATTTTAGTAGCTTTACAAACCTTTTCTGATTCATGAATATATAAAGCTATTAACACGGAATTTAAAACATGAATGCTTGGAAAACAGTTATAAGGATTATCAGCCGAGTATAAGTTTAAAACCAAATTACTGAAGAAATCCGTTCCTGTTATCATGGGCCTTGGAACATATGTTGGATAAAAATAATATATTATATAACATGTAATCATACCTATATTTAAAGTTATAAGTAGTTTTAGATACCTTCCTTTATCTACTATACATAAAATAGAAGCAAAAATTGCTATAAATATATACCAAGATATATAAGGTAATATAAAGAATTTATTAAAAGGGATGAGTTTATCTACAAAAGTAAATAGGTTGTTAGTATCTCCTCTATATTGGTTTAACATTGGATATGTCATACTTATTAATGGTATACTTAGTCCCAGTAGGCCTCTTTTAATAATATCCTTCCAGTCTTGTAGCACTACCTTCTTTTGTAGTTGTTCCATTTTACCTCCTCCTTCCCTCCTTAATAAAAGCTATATCTTATATTTTTTCAAATCGCCTTTAAATGAGCTTGTTATCTTTTTAAATTCATATATACTGTCAATAATCTTCTTTATTTCGTTAGTATAACTTCCAACACTTGCACTTACCTCTTCTGAAGATGCCGAATTTTCTTCCGCAATTGCAGCTAGAGACTCTATTGTTTCATATATATTTGCAATAGATTTTGCTTCTTTGTCTAAATCATTTATAGTATTTATCATTTCCGTAGAAACCGTTCTAACAGACATTGTAGCCTCATAACTTATATCTCTTACTTCTCCCAGACCCTTAGTTTCATTTTGCAAAATATCATACTGATCACCAATTTTATCAACAAGCGTTTTTATATCCTTAACAAATTCGATTAAATTACTATTAATTTCTTCTACAGCGCTCTTGGACTGTTCGGCAAGCTTTCTAACCTCATCTGCTACTACAGCAAAACCTTTCCCTTGTTCTCCTGCACGGGCAGCCTCTATTGACGCATTTAGGGCAAGTAGATTTGTTTGCTCAGAAATTTGAGAAACAATTGATACTATACTTGTTATGTCATGAGCCTTTGTTTCTAGTCTAATACCATTATCCTTAACCTCTTGGAATTTTTCTAGTGTACCAACTATATTTTTACTTGTACTATCAACACTTTCATAGCTTTTATTTATCTTTTTAATAGCTTTTTCTAATTCATTCTTATTATTATTTTCATTTTTAACAATATCCTTAAGTGATCTAATATTATCATTTAATATTAAAACAGCATTTTCAGTATTCTCCGCTTGACTTACAGAAGTGTTAGCCATTTGCTCAACCACTCCTGATATATCTTCAGATGTACTGTTCATTACGTGTGAAATTTTATTTATATTTTCAGCAAAAGTATCCATCTCATCAGTTACGCCTTTGAAATCAACAAAATCTGCTCTAAATCCCTTTTTATAATCTTTAAGTTTTTTGTATAACTCTTCATATTCATCTCCAGTAACTATATCTCCATCTTCAACATAATTATTGCTGTTAATTTGGTCTATAGTTTCTGAAATTAGCTTTGTAGGCCTTCCCATTATAAAAGACGCAAAACTTGAAGCAGCTCCAGAAAGCACTGCGAATCCTAATACCGCTGCGATATTATCTGCCCTATTTATTATCATACCTCCGAGTAAAACTGTAATAAATGTAAATAGCCCTACTTTTCCAGATATATTATTAATAAACCCTAAAGATAGCATTTTATTAATTTTATATGTTTTTTTATAATAAATATCCTTTTCAAATGTAAGTTTTAAACTTAAGCTATCTGAAGTTTTTTCTATTTGCTGAATTTCAATTTTCTCATTAAAGTATTCACAAGTCCCATCTAAAAGACCTAGAAAATAATCAAACATTGCTCTCTTAGAATTATAAGTAAAGATAGCCTCGCGACTAGAAATAGGATTTATACCTACGAGTGGTGGTTTAGCGCCCTCAAACTTCTTTGTCATCACCACGTGTATATCAAATAGTGATTTTAAAAATGAATATACATTTTCAGTATGAAAAAATGCAGGAAAGTCTCTATGGAAAGCATTTATATTATCTTTTCCTATGGTTCTCCATAATTTTTCAATAGGTATGTTTTGTTTCTTTGATATATTACCTATTACACTTTTAACTTGTCCATCATCTACATTCTCAACTGGTGAAAATATTTTACGAGAATTCCACCCCGCAGATTCCATCGCACTATTAACTACACCATCGCCATAAAGCTTTCTACAAGTTTTCATCCATGTAGCTACTACTGTCCCTTTCATACTGTTAATTCCCCCCATTTTACCTATTGTTTATTTTTCGTTATCTAAATTATTAAGTGAATCTTCCCTTTAAGATACATTATAACCTAATAATGATAATTTGCTAATAAAATTAATTATTAATTCATGAGTTTTCTCATAAATCATTGTTAACTTATACCTTAAACTCCACTCTATCTAACTTTGCAATTATCTTAATGTCATTGTGTTTAACTGTATCAGTTCTTAATGAAACTCTATTGCTTATTAACAATATTTTATTACTATCTAATTTTTTTATTTGTCTTAATACTCTTTCGCCATTGTAATCTACTAGTGAAATAGCATTATTCTCTATTTCATGTGTCAAATGAGCAAAAGCAATGTCCCCACTACAAATTCTAAACCCAAGCATATCGTCATTCTCTATTTCTAAAAACAATACTTTATCTTGAGCATATCCTTCTACTTTATTTGATATTATTGGCATTTGTTTTACACCTATAGCTTTAGCTAAATCATATTTGTAAATAGAAACATCTTTGAGCACTGAGCTAAACGCATCATTCCAAACCTCGTTTACTTTTCCCACGCTAGGTCTTTCGAGTTTTGGTTTTCTTTCTTCTACATACTCATCGGCTTGAAATGATACAGATGTATCTTCAATTTCTTCCCCTAATATTTTAGAGATTTTTTCTAAAAATTTCTCGTTTATAATCTTTTTTCCCATTTCAACTTCATTAATAAAATTTTCAGAAACTCCGATTTTTTTACCTAATTGTTTTTGACTTATCGCTTTTGATTCTCTTACCTCTTTAATTCTATTTCCTACTCTGCTCATAGTTCTCCACCTTTCCAATTAAATCATCTCCTGCGGATATGAAATATTGTTGAATAATTTTTTCTAAAATATAAATCTCCTGCTATCTTGCAGAAGATTTATATTTTGTGTCACATGCCTTATTCCATTTTTCTATAGGCTTCTCTTTCTTCAATTAGATGCTGCATAAGATAATTAACCGTCCAGCTTATAGATGTTGGTGTTACAGCGGCTAGTATAGTATTACTG
>DAVZGU010000207.1:0-4578 GCA_052274215.1 Clostridium sp.
ATTTCATCATTAGGATTAAGTTCTCTGTACTGTTCAACAAAGTTGTCAGAAATTTTAAAAGTTCTAGATGCCCCTTCTTGTTTTACATTTGCTTTAATGTATAATACTTTACTCATGTTTTTCTACTCCTTTAAAATTTATTAATAATATTTACAAATTAATTTTTGTTTGCTATCATTGATCAATTTTCTATGATACTATTATATTGTAATATTATAATATTCTTTAATCAAGTACGCACTTTTTTGTCATACAGTGACAAAAAAGTCATCACTAACTAGCGAGGTGTTTAAAATGGAGCAGTTAACAAGTAGACATGAAGAATGTTATATGAAAGAAAAGTGTCTTCAGTATGAAAAGTGTCCAATGGTTCTAATTCAGAACATAATTTCCGGGAAATGGAAGTTATTAATTTTATGGTACTTGAGTTATTCGAAACTCAGATTCAGCGATATTCAGAGAAAACTACCTAATGTTTCTCAAAAAGTGCTTTCACGACAGTTAAAAAGTTTGGAAGAAGACAATCTTATACACAGGAAAGTATACCCTGTTGTACCACCTAAAGTTGAATACAGCTTAACAGATGTTGGTAGAAAACTAATTCCTATTTTAGAAATGTTTCATAAATTTGGAGCTGAATATCTAGAAGAGGGTCTTAATAAATAAAACAAGGATAAGAGTAATAATTACCCTTATCCTTTTGCGTTAAGCTATCAATTTAGCATAATAATCTTAAGATATACGATAGTTATTTACTTAAAAACTGAAGTAAGCCCTTAAAGTAGCTTTAATCTACATCTCTAATTGAATCAATTATGCTAGTAGAAGGTAGTCTTTTAAGATGTCCAATAGATGCTAGTATACACATGAGCATCGACACTAAAAATATTTCCAAAATACTTTTCCAAGGGAAAAACCACTGAACAGCCATATCATATTTTATTGCATTATACAAAATAATATGGAGCACAACTCCCATTATACTTCCTAGCATAGAACTAAAGACACCATATAATAAGCCTTCTTTTAGTATCATACTTCTAATTTCATCTTTTCCCATACCTATAGCTCTAATCATACCAAATTCTTGTCTGCGTAGCATAATACCCATGCTTACTACTCTATACTACTCTATACTTATCTTATTTTAACCAATTCTTTAAAACATACTCATTAATAATAACTACAATTCCACGGAGGATAAACGGCCTCTAGCATATAGGAATCCACCTAAAAAATAGTAAGGTTTTATCATTGTTTAGTTATGTCTTACGGATACGAAACAACCTATGAGTAGATTATACTATTAATAATGAGATTAAATATATCAATAATCTTCATCATTTTTTAATAAAGTTCGTATTATGAGTAGGTTTGGATTCAGATGTTGAGCCGATAAAAACTATCACCTTCAAGTATATACTTAAACGATGATAGCCACTAAAATTGCTCAATTTCTGAAACAAGCTAAAGAACGATGCCGCGTCACACTACTATGGGGATTCAATCTTTCCTATCTTTCTAAAAGCAAGTGCAACATAATATTATTAACTATAATTTCCACGAATGTTTATCACTTTAATTTTAACTATATCCTCAATTAATCCATTAAGTTAAGTAAGGGTGGGGTTATTCAATCCCCATAAGTTCTAATTATACTACCGCGGTTTCGTGATATTTTTACATTATTTAACTCCAAGGATTAAGAATGTTAGTTTCTCCATCCTTATTATATCTATCCCAAGCTTCTACTGCCCATACCCCTGAAGTTAATATTTTGAGGCATTCTATATTTACCAAACGGGTCTTAACTTCGATGGCAATTTACCTTCACTCGTTTCATAAACTAATTTAGTTAAATCTTTTTTAAGCATTTGCATTCGTTCAGCACCTATATTCTCACTCCAACGTTGCTCAATTTCAGTTAGTATCTCATCTTTTGCTCTCATTACTGACAAACCTCGTTCGGTCAGAACAATAATTTTTCCTCTCTTATCCGTAGGGTGAGTTTTGCGCATTACATAGTTATTTTTTTCAAGATAATCTATTATTTTACTCACAGCTTGCTTTGTAATTCCTAAATATTCAGCTAGTTCTATACCTGTTGCTCCATCAGGGGTGATACAACTAAACATAAAACCATGTACGGGTCTAATATCTTCAAATCCCAATTCCATCAATCTGTCATGTAATTCGTTAATAGCTGTACTAAAAGATAATAAAAAAAGTGATGTAAGATCTAATCCGTTAAATGTTTGATGATTCATACATAAAACCTCCTCAAAAGTCAATTAGGTTGACTTTCTTTTATTTTTATTATACTATATATAATATAGTCAATCAAATTGACTATATTGCTTTTGTTATGAAAGAACTAGGTTCGCTAAAAAATCAATACACCATGATAATCAAGTAGGTTTTAGCTCCTTTAACATTTTTTCTAATCTACTGGCAGTATACCTAATAATAACAATTGCAATGCAATACCTATTTTTAATGATTCATATAACAACGTAAGAGGAAATAACAGGAGGTAAAGAGAATGACAACAGTTTTATTTGTAAAAGCAAACAATCGCCCTGTAGATCAGGCGGTTAGTGTAAAATTATTTGAGGCTTTTTTAGCAAGCTATAAAGAATCACATCCAAAAAATACAGTGGTAGAACTTGATTTATACAATGAAGAATTGCCATATGTAGGAGTAGATATGATTAACGGTACTTTTAAGGCTTGCAAAGGACTTAATTTAACAGAAAAGGAAGCGAAAGCAGTTGCTGTTGCTGATAAATATTTAAATCAATTTCTTGCAGCTGATAAAGTTGTATTTGGGTTCCCACTATGGAATTTGACAATCCCAGCTGTACTACACACATATATTGATTACTTAAACCGCGCTGGCAAAACATTTAAATATACGCCAGAAGGTCCAGTAGGTCTTATTGGACATAAGAAAATTGCATTATTAAACGCAAGTGGCGGTGTGTATTCTAAAGGACCAGAAGCTGAAATGGAAATGGCCGTTAAATATGTAGCAAACATGATGGGCTTCTTCGGGGTAAAAGATATAGAGACGGTAGTGATTGAAGGGCACAGCAAATCCCCTGATAAAGCGGAAGAAATTATTTCTGCTGGACTTAAAAAGGCTATTAAAGTAGCAAGTACGTTCTAACTAAGAAAATGCTTGTCACTCTATATCGCTATTTTCGAGTGATAACAACCCAACTGCTGCGAGCTTTTCATTTTCAATTTATTAAACTGATAGAAAGAGGTGTTTTAATATAATGGAACGTTTATGGACAAAAAACTATATAATGCTGACAATTACAGCATTATTGCTATTTAGTGGTTTTTATTTACTAATGCCAACACTACCTATGTTTATTAAACAATTAGGTGGAAGTGAATCTCAAGTTGGATTTATTATTGGAGCGTTTACAATTTCTGCAGTAATTATTCGTCCTATTGTTGGGGGATTAATGGATCGATATGGCCGACGAATATTTATAATAAGTGGACTACTATTTTTCGCAATTACAATGTATTTTTATAATTGGGTAACAGGAATTATTTTTTTAGTGGCATTACGTATCCTCCATGGAATTAGCTGGGCAATTGCTACAACTTCCATAGGAACGGCTGTGACTGATGTTATTCCACAATCTCGTCGTGGAGAAGGAATGGGATGGTATGGACTTGCAATGACTTTAGGCATGGCTTTAGGCCCAATATTAGGTCTTTGGGTAGCAAAATCATTTTCATTTCATTATCTATTTCTTCTATGCACAGCATTAGCACTTATTGCATTCATGCTTGTATTTAATACAAAAATACCAGCTATTCAACATACTGAAAAAAAGCCAATATCTTTTTTTGAAAAAAGCGTTTTACCAATCGCTATTGTTACATTTTTCCTATCATTTACTTTTGGCGGTATTACAACATTTTTACCACTGTTTGCGGCAAAAATCCAAGTTGATGTTGGTATTTTCTTCTTAGTTTATGCTGCGACACTTACAGTGATTAGACCGCTTGCAGGTAAGATATCTGATAAATATGGAGAAGGGGCCATTATTGTTCCTGCACTTTTTACACTGATTGTCGCATTATTAGTCCTAACATTTACAAAAGGAATCGTTGGACTGGTTATTACAGGTATTTTGTACGGAATTGGATTCGGCTCAGCACAACCTGCTCTTCAAGTAGCAATTTTAAAATTAGCTCCACCAGAGAAAATGGGAGTAGCGAATGCTACATTTTTTACTGCTTTTGATTTAGGGATTGGCTTAGGATCTATTATTCTAGGATTTGTTTTACAACTCATGGGATATAAAATGTTATTTGTTGTTTGTGCTGCATCTGGTTTTATTAGTCTGTTAATTTTTGTTCTATTTGTAAAAAAAACATTAAAATATTCAGGTGTTGCATTAAAGAGATGCTCCAATATTGGCACTGATAATAAAGTTGCTTAAAGATATTAATGATACAAAAACATATAATACAAGTTTTTTAAACTATAAAACCTATGCACACTCTATGCATAGGTTTTATCTTTGCCACTTTCAGTAAGAGAGTATTCCA
>DAVZGU010000208.1:0-4573 GCA_052274215.1 Clostridium sp.
ATTTTATTTACTTCTTTATTGTCGAGCTTCATATTTATATTTACCTCCTATTTATTTCCCTTTATACTCTCCAAAGCCTGCAAAATCTGACCAAGTATAGCTTTGAATTTTAACTACATCATTACTATTAGGAGCATCTATCATTTGATTATTACCTACATAAATTCCTATGTGATGAATATTTAAAGCGTCACCAAAAAATACTAAATCCCCTATTTGTGGAATAGCTATTTTTGTTGACTCGTTATAATAATCTTGAGCTGTTTGTCTTTGTATTTTAAATCCAGCATTTTTATAACAAAAAAATACCAGACCACTACAATCAAAAGTATTAGGTCCTGCAGCCCCAAAAACATACTGCTTACCTTGTTCGCTTTGTGCTATTTGTATGACCTTATCTAATTTACCTGTACCATTATTTATATTTGTATTTATTACTGAGTTTGTATAGTATTTTAAAACTTCGGATACATAGTTTATATCGCCGTAACTTGAACCTCCAGTTTTTTTTGCTTCCATACTAGAAAATGCTTTTGCAACTGTAAGTGAATATCCACCTTTAGATTTAGCAAAGTCAATAAATCCATCACCAAAATTATAACTTTGAAGTGCTAAACTTATATCTTTAGTATCATTAGAATTTATGACACCAGCCTTTGTTAGATCTGCCTTTAATTCTTGTACTCCGCAATAAATCGAGTAATCAGGGTCAGTTATTCCATTAGATATTTGGGGATATTGCGTGTTAAAGGGACCTTCGGATGATTGCATAACATCAACTGAAGTACCTCCACTTTCTTGCTCAATTACTGCCAAAATTAAATTTTCATATTGACTTATTCCAAACTGTTTTGCATATCTCTCAACTTCTGGTTTCCACGCTAAGACTTGCACTGATACATTTGCATTTCCCATACTTACATCACTAGTCTTATTATTTTGTTCGTTCATAATGATTGTTGTGGCTGCAGAAGCTACTACAATTAATAAAAGTAATGGCAAAATAATCACCATTACTCCAAATAATAATCTTCTAATTGTTTTACTCATAGTGTTTAAGCACCACCTTGAAACAAACCTAATTCTTTCTCACTAGCTTCAACATGAAATGCTATATTCCCCACACTATTTATTGATAAAATGCATTCGCCCTCTGTTAAAAGTGGTACTTTTTTTAATTCACTTTCGCTTAAACTCCCATCAAATACGGTATGTAACGTTTTAAGAGCATTATTGTCTTGCTGCATTATAAATTTGTATTGAGTTAATTCAAATAATGTCTTTATCTCGTTTACACCTTCTGTACTAGTACCTTCTGGTATAAAATCTCTTATAGATTGAGATACAAATAAAAGACCTCCAAAGTATTTTCTTGCTTCACGTTCAAAGTCAATTAAGAATTTAACAGCTAATAAGTTCTCAGGGTTTATTATTCTATGAGCTTCATCAATTACTATTAAATATCTCACAATATCTTGCCAATCAATCGATTTCGTATCAAATAACTGTTTATATTTGGCTCCATGTTGAAGCATATTATCCCATAATAAATTTAAAACATTAAACATTTGAGCATTGAAAATTTCTTTTTTCATTGAGGTTAGATTTCGGATACTAAAAAACACAAGTTGCTCATTAGTGATATCCTCTATTGTTGAGTAACCATCAAATAAATATCCATAATTATTCACCATGCTTTTTAATGTCAATTCAATACTTTCTAATCTTTTTACCCTATTACTAGATAATTCTTTCCTTATAATATTTGTTTTAATATCTTCATACAGCTCTTCTTTGACTAAACTTAATAGGTCACTAAATATAGGATACTGATTCTCTTCTAATTGAGTAAGGTTTAAATATTCTGAAGCCACATCTTCCTTATAAATCCCGAATTTAATGTAAAGCTTTCTTGCAAGCAATTCAAACTCTTTACATATCTCATCAGTTGCACCAGGTGAAAGGAATTTATAAAATGTTGTTAGCTTTGATAAGTGTTGCATAAAACAAATACCCTCTTTATTTGAGGTTTTTAAAATCTGCAAAGGATTAATAATTCCGTCAGTGCCATCGAGCGCAATCATTTTACCTTCAAGTCCCTCTTTTATTAAAGTTTGAAATTCTCCAGTTACGTCTATCCCTCTTATTATATTTCCTCTACATGCATTATCTAATGTCAATTTCTTTAAAAGTGTTGATTTACCTGAACCCATTGTTCCAAAAATAAGTCCATTATAAAACTTTCTTTGCTTATCTTTATGAAATATATCAAATAGAACACTACCTCCTGTCACTGTCCCACCTAAGTAAGTACCGTTAGGGTCATCGAGCTTCGTAAAGTGAAAAGGATATCCAGCTGCTAAAGTTTTTGCTCCCATTTCCTTACCAACTCTTTTATTTGGAAATTCTTTTATTTTTCTATGACTTGTTAAAAGTGATTCCCATTCATACTGGGTCTCATTTAAAAAGATAGTTCCTTTGAAGCTTAATCCCTCTAATATTTCTAATACATTTTTAGTGTTTTCTTCAAGTTCTAATATTGTTTTTCCACTAACATATAATCTTATAGTTACGAGCTTGATTACTTCACCAGCTCTCGAAATTTGATTGAATATCTCATTAAGCTCATTATATTTGGATTCTGCAGAAATTTTTTGCACTTCATCCTTCTCGTTATAAAATCTATCTAACTGCTCTCTCAAAGATTTATTAATATTATTTACTATGTCAGTTTCTTTAGTTGAAGCAATATCAATAGCCGTAATTACATTATTAATATTTAAAATATCATATAGCCAAAATTCGTCTACATGAGTTGGATAGTCATAAATTTGTACGCAAGTCTCATATCCATCCCCTATTCGGGTATAACTTTCTTTAAAAGATAACCCCCCTGATGGTTGTATATCATATATAAAGTTTGGGTTATATTCATTGGCTTTTTCAGTTTTACTTTTCTTGAATTCTAATATTTTATTAACCAACAAAATCACTCCCTGTGTCAATCTTCGAGTTTTTATTATTAAGTTTATATAATATTAACTTCTTTTTTTCTATTGTTAAAGTTTCTATATTGAGGGCATGGGCTATAGTTCTGTTCAATGTACTCTCAACGGATTTTAAGATTGCTACATTGGGCGCGAATAAGAATAAATAGTATTCTTTGTTTGTTCTATTTTTTTCTAAAAATTCAAGTTCGTTTTTCTTGTCCTTTAAAAACACTTTATAAACTTTATTATTTGTTTTGTTTAATTTATATTCGATGTAATCCTTTTGTTTTTGGGTGTTTACCGGGAAATTCATAGACACTAATTTAAGATCTATTTTTACTGTTTTATAAAAGGCATGAAATATGTTTACATCCCTTTCTAATTCACTTTTAGTCAAGGATAAAATGTCCTTACCTTCTATTTCGATGATGTCCATTACCTCATCTTTTTGTATTATATAATCGTCTTTGATATCTAAAAAAGGTAACACATTTGTTACCTTAGAAGAAACTTTTTTATCTTTTTTAACTTCACCTTTTTGTTTATTTGATATTTTAAAATTAAACATTTTAAACCTCCTATTGTAAATCTTTTGTTTCTTCAACTGAAATTGAATGAAATACATTTGTCTTTCTTGTAAATGCATAATACATAGCTTCATAATTATCCTTCTTAGGGTTATACCTTGCTGGGGATAGCAGAAATATTATTACCAATGCTGAAAATATATAATACGCTAAAATAAAACTCGTATAAACTAAGCTATCAAATGAAAAAACTAAACCCATTCCTACTATAAATAAAAAAAATTCTCTTAAGTAGAGGTGTTTAGTAATTTTAATCTTGCTATTCAATTCTTTGGGGATTAGATACATACTTAAAATCACTACCTTTCTATTTGTTTTTCTTCTTGATGCTCCTATCCCTTATATCCTGAGCTATATTTCTTCCTAAGTTATAGGATTTCATTGTTTGCTTATAAATACTATTATGTTGAGCCCCTGCTTTTATCTTATTTTTCACATACTGGCCTGTAGTTTGATCGTTATTATCATATGGACTAGTTACACTACCACTAGATTGTATAGGCTCTGGGTTAGACTCTGTTACGTATTCTGGTGTAATATCTGTAACAGTATGTCCACTTATTTCATTGTCAGAATTACTCTTCATCTCACTATATAATGATGCTGGCTTTTTACTAACATTCTTATTAATACTTTTAGTATTTGAACCTTTATTTCTAGTATTTATAGGATCTGATCTATCCTTTGATACAATATTTGCGCGAGCACTACCACTCTTATTGTTTGAACCCTTATTACCATTAGTATGTCTCGGCTCTGTTGTATTCTTTGATGCTGTCTTTTTACCACTTCCATTAGTATCCGTTGGATCTGCGCCTTTCTTATTCATATCAGAATATAACGATATCCCATTATTTAAATTTTCTTTTCCATTTTTCATATCAGAATACATACTATCAGATTTTTTGTTCTTGCCTCTTAAACCGTTTATCATACCAGCACTTCCACCAACTACGGACCCTACTACTCTGCCACCTGGACTAGCAATACTTTTAG
>DAVZGU010000209.1:0-4565 GCA_052274215.1 Clostridium sp.
TTACAGTTTCACACCTGCAAATAATTGTTCCATATTCAGGTATCTCTTTAATTATTTCTTTTCGCTCATCGTTTGACATTTCTCTAAACTTTCTTATACCTTTTCTTATAGGGTTGAATTTCAAGTTTTTAGTTGGTGCTAATTTCTCTTTTACAATATCGGCCACCATTACAGCAATACTTGGAGCACTTGTTAAACCTGGAGAATCAATTGCTGCTACATTAATGAAGTTCTTAGCGTCCATTACCTCACCGATTATAAAATCATTTCCCTCGCATTTTGATCTATTACCTGCAAAAGAAGTTATAACCATATTCATAGGAAGTGGCATTTGGATACTTAATTGAGCATTTAAAACGATATCATCGATGCCTTCGCGAGTTGTAAAAAGATCGGTTTTGTTATCTTGATCTGCGGCATTAGGTCCAATTAAAAGATTCCCATCCACAGTAGGGGTAACTAGAACTCCTTTTCCAAGTTTAGTTGGAAGTTGAAAAATAGTTTTTGTAACCATGTCTCCGCAAGCTCTGTCAAATAAAACATATTCGCCTCGTTTGGGAAGTATTTTAAATTTATAATTGCTTACCATGTTATTAATTTCATCTGAAAATAAACCTGCTGCATTTATTATTACTTTTGTTTCAATGTCACCTTTATTAGTTTTTATAATGTAATTACTTGATTTTTTTTCTATATTAGTGACCTCAGTTTCAAATTCAAATTCAACACCATTGGTGTATGCGTTTTCGGCCATAGCAATAGTCATTTCATATGGGCAAACTATTCCCCCAGTTGGAGCATATAGTGCTCCAACACAGCTCAATGTTACATTAGGTTCCATTTCTCTAACCTGATCTCCATCAAGAATAGCTAAATCGGGTACTCCATTTTTGGTGCCTTGTTCTAGTAATTTTTCAAGATCACCCATGTGGTTTATATCAAAACAAAGAACCAATGATCCATTCCTCTTAAATGGGAAATCTAATTCCTTTGCAAGGCTTGTAAACATTGCATTACCCTTTGCGTTTAATTTTCCCTTCATAGTACTTGGATTAGCATCATACCCACCATGTACTATTGCACTATTTGCTTTCGTTGTACCAGAAGCAACATCACTAGATTTTTCAATTACACACGTTTTTAAATTATATTTAGATAGCTCTCTTGATACTGAGCAGCCAATAACGCCAGCACCAATAATAGTTACGTCAAACATCATTTTACCTCCTAAATGCAAATAAAAAGAGAACCTTGATTAATAGGTATAAAATACCCATACATCAAGGCTCTCTTTTCTCCGCCCTTACTTATTTAAGTACATACTAACATAATAATTAAAGAAGTACAAGACCTAATTAAAATACTTTCATAATTTTCAAACAACAAGAGAATGAGATGAATTTGCTTGAATGAGAAATAAGACTGTGATAAAATTTAATTAATTATATCTTATAAACTCAAATAAATTTTTGGAGGGTACATCATTGGAAAACCTAGAACAATTATTAATAGAAAACCCAGTTATTGCAGCCATAAGAAATGAGCAGGATTTAGAAAAAGTGATTCTTAGTAATGTTCGTATTGTGTTTGTCTTATATGGGAGCATAATAAATCTAAAAAAAATATGTGATAAGCTTAAAGAGGCGGGCAAAGTAGTATTTGTTCATGTGGACTTAATAGAAGGATTAAAGGCAGATTATGCAGGACTACTTTTTCTAAAACAATGTGGAGAACCTTACGGAATTATAACTACAAGAGCAACAAATATAAAAAATGGAAGGAAACTAGGATTCTGCGCTATACAGAGAATATTTGCAGTAGATTCTTTGGCTTTAGAAACGGGAATAAGAAATATACAATCTGTACTTCCAGATGCGGTAGAGGTTATGCCTGGGGTTGCAAGTAAGATTATTAAAAACATAGGAAATGCAGTGAGAGTACCAATTATAGCAGGGGGATTGATTCAAAATAAGAAGGATATAATGGAATCAATTAGCGCAGGAGCAATGGCTATCTCAACGTCAAAACAAGAATTATGGAGCTTATCTGAGTAATATTAAGGAGAAAAATCTTTATAGGAACATAAGTTGGTAATTAGTTATCAACTTATGTTCCTATAATTTTTGAGAAATAGACCATTGACAAATATGGTAACATGTTATATCATTTAAACATTAAAGAATTTGCAGATATTAATTTAAACTTTTGTGAGGTGTTATTATTATGAAAAATACCATTATTAAGGAAATCAATAAAAAAGTATATTTTTATTTTAACTGGGGCTATCGTTATTTTAGCGTTAGTTACTTTTTGTGCAAAAAAATATATATGGTTTTTTTTAATAATGAGTTTAGTAATAAAACTATGATACCAGCGTATGCTGATTTATAGAAAGTAAACTAAGTCTGTACGCAAAGAGGACTCATTATAAGGGTTCTCCTTTTTTTTTAGGGAAGACCCATTATAAGGGGTCCTCCCTTTTTTTATAATCATTTATAAGTTAAATGATTTATTAAAACTAAGATCAAAATAATATTTTAGGAGGAATTTTAAATGGTAATCGTAATGAAACCAAATGCAAAACAAGATCAGATTATGAATATTAAGAAAAAGATTGAGGGTTTAGGTTGTGCTGTTCATGTCTCTAAGGGAGAAAATAATTGTGTTTTAGGACTCGTTGGAGACACAAGTACAATAAATGCAGGCCAGATTGAAGCAGAGGAATGTGTTGATAATGTTATGAGAGTTCAAGCTCCTTACAAAAGAGCTAATAGACTTTTCCATCCTGATGATTCATTAATAAAGGTGGATAACAGAACAATAGGTGGAAAAGAACTAGCGATAATTGCAGGGCCTTGCGCTGTTGAAAGTGAAGAGCAATTGATAACTATTGCAAAAGATGTAAAAAGAGCAGGAGCCAATTTCCTAAGAGGAGGAGCTTACAAGCCAAGAACTTCTCCATACAGTTTTCAAGGAATGGAGGAAGAAGGTCTAAAGATATTATTAGAAGCAAAAAAAATAACGGGGCTTCCAATAGTAACTGAAGTTATGAGTGTTGAACTAGTTGAGAAAATATCGCAATATGCTGATGTGCTTCAAATTGGAGCTAGAAATATGCAAAACTTTGACCTTTTAAAGGAAGTAGGAAGATGTAATAAGACAATACTTTTAAAGAGAGGTATGAGTGCAACAATTGAAGAACTTCTTATGTCTGCGGAGTACATAATGTCTGAAGGAAATCAAAATGTAGTTTTATGTGAAAGAGGAATTAGAACCTTTGAAACTTTCACAAGAAACACCTTAGATTTAAGTGCAATTCCAGTACTTAAGAGGCTTAGTCACTTGCCAGTTATAGTGGATCCAAGTCATGCCGCTGGTAAATGGTGGTTAGTAGAGTCACTTGCAAAAGCAGCTATAGCAGTTGGAGCAGATGGCCTTGAAATTGAAGTTCATAATGATCCTACTAATGCATTGAGTGATGGACAACAGTCATTATTACCAGAGAAATTTGAGACTCTTGTAAATTCATTAAGAGCAGTTGCAGAAACACAAAATAGAATAGTTTAAGAGGTGGTAAATTTGGATTGTACTGACTTTAATATTACAATTGTAGGCTTAGGACTTATAGGTGGCTCCTTTGCTATGGCACTAAAAGAATTAAAACCTAAAAACATCTGGGCTATTGACATTGAAAAAGATGTTTTAGATATAGCTGAGAAAATGAATATTATTGATAAAGGATATACAAGTCCAGAAATACCGCTTAGTAATTCAGATATTGTGATACTTGCAGTTTATCCTCAAAAGACTATAGATTTTGTGAAAAACAATATGAACTTATTTAAAAGTGGAGCAGTTATTACAGATACTGCTGGAATTAAGAGTAATTTAATAAAAGAAATTATGATTGCACTTCGAGATGATTTAGATTTTATCGGTGGACACCCAATGGCTGGAAAAGAAGAATCAGGGCTCAAGGCTGCAACTAAAGATATGTTTAAAAATGCTAATTATATCTTGACACCAATTAATGGTAATAAAGAGGAAAATATAAATTTAGTGACGGGGATAGTTAGGGGAATGGGCTGCAAGAGAGTGGTACGACTTACACCGAATCAGCATGATGATATAATTGCTTATACAAGCCAGTTACCACATGTTATAGCTGTTTCCTTAATAGATTGTAATAGTTCAATTATGGGAATATCTCAGTTTATTGGAGGAAGTTTCAAGGATATAACTAGAGTTGCTACTATAAATGGTGAATTATGGCCAGAATTACTCTTTTATAATGAAGAAAATATAATTGGTAAAATCGAAGACTTTGAAAACAATATAAAAGAAATAAAAGATGCAATAATAAATCATGATGAAGCTTTTCTAAAGAAAAGGTTTGAGAATGCAACTAATAAGAGAGAGGAGATAAGCAAGGGTGTATAGTATAGAAGTTAAAACTTCTAGCAGAAGCTATCCAATATACATTAAGAATGGATTACTAGGGGAAATTGGAGCAGAAGTTAAGAAGATATATAAAGGAAGAAAAATAGCTGTAGTAACAGATTCTA
>DAVZGU010000210.1:0-4545 GCA_052274215.1 Clostridium sp.
CATATGGTTAGAATTGATATGCTAAATAAAATGTGTTAAATATAAAAGATACGAGGAGTGAATGTTATGTTAAGAATAGCAATAGGTTGCGATCATATTGTTGTTGATGTTAAGAATGAAATACGTCAATGGCTAATTGGAAAAGGATATGACGTAGTAGACTTTGGAACTTACGATAAAGAAAGAACTCATTTCCCTATATTTGGGAAAAGAGTAGGGGAGGCAGTAGCAAGTGGCAAGTTTGATAAAGGTGTAGTAATTTGTGGGACAGGCGTTGGTATAACAAATTCTGCAAATAAAGTTAAAAAAGCAAGATGTGTTTTGTGTAGAGATGTTCTTACAGGTGTAACTGCAAGGAAAGAATATGATGCTAACATAATCGGGGTAGGTGGAAGAATTACCGGAGTTGGGCTGATTGAAAATATAATAGAAGAATTTCTTTCTACGAAGTTTGAAGCAACAAAAGAAAATATCACCGTTAAAAAATTTATGGATTCTATGATAGATGAGTCAGCAAATAAAGGCGAATATTTTGAAGAGGAAAGAAAAAAATGGAATGAGGGTTACTATCATGACTAAGGAGTTCACAAAGCTCTTTAGTGAAGATTTGATATTTATAGAGGAAGCAAAAGACAGTGAAGACATTTTTAATAAGATAGGTAAAAAGCTTATCGAAAAAGGGATGGTTAAGGATAGTTTTATTAATGCAGTTATAAGTAGAGAAAAAGACTATCCTACTGGTTTGGATCTAAGTGTAATCGATAACACAGATGAAATTCCTAATGTGGCAATACCGCACACAGAAAGTAAATATTGTAATACTAAGAAAGTGGTAGTTGTTAAACTCAAAAAGGAAATAGTCTTTAATGATATGATTTCTCCTGATTATAAATTAAAAGTTAGATTCTTATTTATGATATTAAATAATGAAAAAGGAGAGCAATGCAATATTTTAGCTGATTTAATGGACTTTTTCACGAAGAATAAAAATTTTCTTAAATTAGCTGGGCTTAATGATACAAGTGAAATATACAAATATATTGTGGCTTAGTAACAAATGCAAACTGAATAACAATTTTGAATAAAATAATTAATATAATTGGAGGGCTTTTTATGTTAAAAATATTAGCGGCATGTGGAGCAGGTATAAATTCAAGTCATCAAATTAAGACAGCTGTTGAAGAGGAAATGGGAAAAAGAGGCTATAAGGTAGAGGCAGATGCATTAATGATAAAGGATCTTACAGAGGATGTTTTATCTAAGTATGATATTTTTACGCCAATAGCAAAGCCGGATTTAGGGTTTGAAATCAAGATACCTATAGTTGAGGCCGGACCTATTCTTTATAGAAACCCATCAATGGCAGTACCTGTTTATGATGAGTTAGAGGCGGTAATAAAAAAACTTATAAAAAAATAAAGCTAAATCTAAATAAAACCTGGAGGATTAATAATGAACGGATTAATTAATTTTGCTAATGCTATTTTTAAACCACTTATAAATTTAGGGGCACCAGGAATGATGTTTATTGTATTAACTTTACTAGGAGTCTGTATGAGGGTGAAATTAACTAAATCCCTCGAAGGTGGCATGAAACTTGCCATTGCTTTGACAGGTATTGGCGCAGTAATAGGACTTTTGACAACAACCTTCTCAGTCGCACTGCAAGCGTTTGTTAAATCAACTGGTATACAATTGTCGGTAACCGATTTAGGTTGGGCACCTCTGGCAACTATCACTTGGGGGTCAATGTATACATTATATTTTCTATTATTATTAGTTATTCTCAATGTTATAATGCTTTCATTAAATAAAACGAATACACTAGATGTAGATATATTTAATGTGTGGCATCCAGCTTTTGCAGGGATACTAATATTGTATTATTCAAATAATAATGTTTTACTTGCAAGTTTATTTGTAGTATTGCTAGGAATTTTAAAATTTATAAATTCTGATTTAATGAAACCAACATTTAATGATTTACTAAATATGCCTGATAGCAATCCAACTACTTCTACACATGCAAATTATTTGATTAATCCAGTACTTATGGTATTTGATAAAATTTTTGATAAATGTTTCCCATTCCTAGATAAATATGATTTTGATGCGGCTACACTTAATAAAAGAATAGGTTTTTGGGGAAGTAAGTTTGCGATAGGTGCTTATCTTGGGGTTTTCGTAGGGTTACTTGGTCGTCAAAATATTACTACAATATTTACATTAGCTTTTACAGGGGCTTCGTGTCTTGAACTATTTTCAATAATTGGTTCATGGTTCATAGCAGCGATGGAACCTTTATCTCAAGGGATAACAAATTTCCTTAGTAATAAATTTAAAGGTAGACACTTTTATATAGGTATAGATTGGCCATTTGTAGCTGGAAGAGCTGAAATTTGGGCTGTAGCTAACATATTAGCACCAATACTATTATTAATGGCATTAATCTTACCTGGAAATAGAGTACTTCCTTTAGGTGGAATTATAGCAATGGGAATAACGCCTGCGTTATTAATTGTCACTCGTGGAAAAATGATAAGAATGATAGTTATCGGAGTTCTTGAGTTACCTATTTTCTTGTGGGCAGGTACTGCTATAGCACCTTGTGTTACAACCTTAGCTAAAGGGGTAGGTGCATTTCCAGCTGGGTTATCAAGTTCAACTATGATAACACATTCTACAATGGAAGCACCAATTGAAAAATTCATAGCTATAGCTATCGGTAAATTTGGAGGTACCATGAATATACCTAATGCTTTAATAGCACTAGGATCAGTAGTAGTATATGTGCTTTTATTTGTTTGGTATGCACTACAGATGAAGAAACGTAATAAAAAATATTTATCAAATTCAAAAGTAGATTCAAAAGATGCATGTGGGCAAGTCGCTGCTGATAAGGAAGTTTAATAATATAGGCAGTTCTGCAATATGGACCAACCTTGAGGACTGCCTTCCCAACTTTGATCGAGTGTTATATTAAAATATAGACCTATTGACACCAACAATTTAATAGTGATAAAATAACATTATAATACAAAATCAAACAAAATAAAATATATATAAACATCACTTATATGAGGTTGGAGGTATTGATTACATGCTTAAGGATGAGAGATTACAAAAAATTGTGCAAACAATTGAAAAGCAAAACATAATAAGCATATCAGATATAACAAAAATGATGAATGTAACAGAAATGACGGTTAGAAGAGATTTAAAACAATTACAAGAAAAAGGTTTGTTAACTCGTATACATGGTGGAGCAAAGAGAAGACAAAAAATATTGTTTACAGAATTATCACATAATGAAAAAAGGATTATTCAAATAGAAGAGAAAAAATATATAGCAAAGATAGCAGCGCAATTAGTTAAAGAAAAAGACATTATATATATAGGACCAGGAACTACAACTGAATTAATATATGAGTATTTGAATGTATCTTATGCGAAAATCATTACAAACTCTTTATCAATATTTTCGAGGTTTAAAGATGATAAACGGTTTGAACTTATTCTTATTGGAGGAAGGTTTAGAGCATATACCGATGTGTTTGTAGGAAATTTCACGAATGAGCTACTAGGGAAGATAAGAGTTAAAAGTGCTTTTATAGGGACAAATGGAATTTGTGATGATAACATAACAACTTCAAATGAAGAAGAAGGTACTTGTCAGAGAATAATATTAGATAATGCATCTAATAAATATATACTATGTGACAATAGCAAAATAGGTAAAGAGGATTTTTATAGTTTTTACAATTTAAAAGATGCTACTGCCATAATTACTGATGATAAAATTGATCCTAATATAAAAATAAAATGCCAAGAAAAAATAGAAGTTATCAATAGCTACATAGAAGAATGAAGTATATTAAAAATAAATTATTGAGAGGCGTTATAGATGTCAAAAACGTTAGTAACAACAAAGGAAATTTTATTAAAAGCTCAAAAGGGAAATTATGCTGTACCGGCTTTTAATATTCATAATTTGGAAACGGTACAAGCAGTTGTAGAAGTTGCAGCGCAGTTAAAGTCACCTGTAATAATAGCTGGAACTCCAAGTACGATAAAGTATGCAGGTGGGGATTATTTAGTTGCAATAGTAGAAACGGCAGCTAAAAAGTATGATATTCCAATGGCACTACATTTGGATCATTTTGAAGATGTTGAGGAAATAAAAAAATACTTGGATATGGGATTTTCATCAGCAATGATAGATGCGTCAAGAGAGTGTTTTGAAGAAAATATTAAAATCGTTAAACAGGTTGTAGAATATGCTCACTTTAAAGGGCTTGTTGTTGAAGCTGAACTTGGAAAACTAGGTGGAGTAGAAGATGATTTAAATATAGATGAAAAAGATTCAATGTATACAAATCCCAGTGCTGCAAATAAATTTGTAGAAAGAACAGATATAGATTCACTAGCAGTAGCAATAGGAACAGCTCATGGGTTATATAAAGGTAACCCAAAGCTAGATTTTGATAGACTAGTAGAAATAAGAAATAAAGTATCTATACCTTTAGTTTTACATGGTGCATCAGA
>DAVZGU010000211.1:0-4531 GCA_052274215.1 Clostridium sp.
GAAAAAAAATATTTTTTACTTTAATATATATCATATATTTGATAAAATATATGTGGTTGAATATTTTATCAAAGTAAAAAACAGGTGTAAGATTTGCCATAGAATTATAAGGCATACTTAAAGCCGTGCTTTTAAAATATGGATTAGCAAATTGGAGGGGAAAATATGTACGGACCAAAAAATCATGGCTGGGTGGAAGTTATTATAGGGCCTATGTACAGTGGGAAGTCTGAGGAACTTATACGTAGGATAAGAAGAACTAAAATTGCAAAACAAAAAGTACAGGTTTTTAAACCTGAAATTGACAATAGATACAGCAGGGGAGACGTGGTATCTCACTGCGGAACTAAGGTAGATGCAGTTCCAGTTAAGGATAGCGCACAGATATTAGCGCTCTTAGATGAGGATACACAAGTTATTGCTATAGATGAGGTGCAGTTTTTTGACAAAGGTATAATTGATGTAATCACTACCTTAGCTGATGGCGATAAAAGAGTTATATGCGCGGGTTTAGATATGGATTTTAGGGGGATACCTTTCGGACCGATACCTAGACTTTTGGCTGTAGCGGAATTTGTTGACAAAATTCAGGCTATTTGTGTAGTGTGCGGCAATCCAGCTACTAGAACTCAACGTTTAATTAATGGGAAACCGGCTAAATATGAGGATCCCATTGTCTTAATTGGAGCTACGGAATCCTATGAAGCGAGATGTAGAAAGTGTCACATTGTTCCAAAAGAAGGGGTGTAACTATGGCTAAAAACATAAATGTCGGAGGTCAGGCAGTAATTGAAGGGGTTATGATGAGAGGAAGCGCTGGAATTGCCACTGCGGTGAGAACTGAGCAAGGGGAAATTGTAGTGGAGAAAAAAGGCTATACATCTTACACTAAAAAGAACAAAATTTTAGGGCTTCCAATAATAAGAGGGTTTGTTTCTTTAATTGAATCTTTAGTGATAGGTGTAAAAACTTTAAATTATTCAGCTTCCTTTTTTGAAGAAGAGGAAGAACCTTCAAAATTAGATAAATGGATAAAAAAAGTATTCAAGGAAAAAAGTAATGATGTAATTATGGGGATATCTCTTGTTATTTCATTGATTATATCTATAGGGTTATTTTTTATTTTACCAACTCTTGTAGCTAGTCTTTTTAGTAAAGTGGGCGCAAGTACAATGGGTATGAATATTGTAGAAGGAATTATTAGAGTTTTAATATTTTTAATATACGTATATTTAATAGGGAAAATGGAAGATATCAAGAGGGTATATCAATACCATGGTGCAGAACATAAAACTATATTTTGTTATGAAAACAATGTTGAATTAACTCCAGAGAATGCAGCTAAGTTTGGAAGACTGCATCCAAGATGTGGTACGAATTTTTTGTTTTTAGTTATGATAGTTAGTATAATAATGTTTTCTTTAACTGGTTGGAATTCAATTTGGGAGAGAATAATGTATAGAATAGTACTTCTTCCGTTGATTTCGGGTGTAAGCTATGAAATTATTAAATGGATGGGGAAAAGCACAGGCACCCTAGCTAAAATCCTTTCTTATCCAGGATTAAAATTGCAGAACCTAACTACAAGGGAACCTGATTTGTCTCAAATAGAGGTGGCAATAAAGGCGCTTAAAGTAGCTGAGGGTATTGAATGTGCTTAATATAAAAAACAAATATATTCATCCCGTGGTAATCATAAATGAAGGTGGTAGGAAATGAATATAGGAGAAATACTTCTAGAATCATATGAAATTTTAAAAAAAGTTCAGATTGAAAGTTATATGTTAGATTCACAACTCTTACTTGGTAAGGTTTTAAATAAGGATAAATTGTTCATAATGCTTAATAGAGATTTTAATCTTAATCAAAAGCAAGAAAATGAATTTTCACGGTTAATTCAGATTAGAAAAAGTAAGATGCCTATAAAATACATTCTTGGTGAATGCGAATTTATGGGAATGGATTTCATAGTAAGGCCAGGAGTTTTGATACCGAGGCCCGATACTGAAATTTTAGTCGAAGAAGTAATTAAGCATATAAATGAAAAAGCCTATACTAAAGTATGTGATGTCTGTAGTGGAAGTGGGGCTATTGGTATAGCCATAGCTGAATTCATTAAAAGTGCGAAGGTAACGCTGTATGATATATCTGACGACGCTTTAACTGTGGCAAAATTGAATATAGAAAGATTTGACTTAGCTATTAGAGTTAACGTGGAAAATAGTGATTTATTGAAAGATCCTATTGAACAAAACAAGAAATTTGAAGTGGTAGTTTCTAATCCGCCTTATATAAGAGAAGCTGTTATACCTACTTTAATGGATGATGTAAAGAATTATGAACCGTATATAGCCCTTAGTGGTGGAAAAGATGGTTTAGATTTTTACAGAAGGATTACAGAAGAGAGTTTACAGGTTTTAGAAAAAGGCGGGCTTTTAGCCTTTGAAATAGGATATGATCAAAGAGAAGAAGTTACAGGTATTCTTTTAAAATCAGGATTTGAGAAGATAAAATGTATTAAAGATTTGGCTGGGAATGATAGAGTTATTAAAGCCATTTTAGTGTAATAAATGTTAAATCATCTCCAGCGGAGATACACAGCTTCGAAGAAGGTGCAGCAGCTAGATGCAATTTGTATTTTGCATCTAATTGTGATAAAATAGTATGATGTGAAAATATATATACGGAGTGATAAATATGTTGGATAGGCTTGATTTTACAGAAAATAAATACGATGAGATTTCAATTAAAATTTGCGACCCGTTGGTTATAGCTAATCAAAAGGAATGGCAAAAATTATGCAAAGAACATGCAGAATTGGAAATACTCGTTACAAAATATAGAATATATAAAAAAGCTAAGCAGGATTTAGAATCAAACAAAGAAATGCTTAGAGAAGAATCAGATAAAGAAATGAAAGATATGATTCAAGAAGAGATGAAGGACTTAACTCAAACTAAAGAAACTATGCAGGAAGAATTAAGAATTTTACTTTTGCCTAAGGATCCAAATGATGAGAAAAATGTGTTCGTCGAAATTAGGGCAGGAGCAGGTGGAGATGAAGCGGCATTGTTTGCAGCAAATCTATTCAGAATGTATACAAGATATGCAGAGCGTAATAGATGGAAAGTTGAAGTAATGAGTGCTAATGAAACTGATATTGGTGGATTCAAAGAAGTGGTATTTATGATAAAAGGTGAATCTACATATAGTAAATTTAAATACGAAAGTGGAGTACACAGAGTTCAAAGAGTTCCGGATACAGAGTCAAGTGGAAGAATTCATACGTCTACGGCTACTGTAGCGGTTTTACCAGAGGTTGAAGATGTAGATATTGAAGTTAGTGCTAATGATTTAAGGATAGATGTGTTTAGAGCATCTGGTAATGGCGGACAGTGTGTTAATACAACAGATTCAGCTGTAAGAATGACACATATCCCTACAGGACTTGTAGTTTCTTGTCAGGATGAGAAATCCCAGTTAAAGAATAAAGAAAAAGCTCTGAAAATATTAAAATCTAGATTGTTTGATAAAGCTGAGGCTGAAAGATCGGCAGGAATAGCTGAAGATAGAAGGAGTCAAGTAGGTACAGGAGATAGAAGTGAGAGAATAAGAACTTACAACTATCCTCAAGGAAGGGTAACAGATCATAGAATAGGGTTAACATTGTATAGATTAGAATCTTTTCTTGATGGAGAGATAGATGAAATGCTAAATACCTTGATAACTGCTGATCAAGCAGAAAAGATGAAAGCCATGGGTAATAATGATTAGAATTTAGTATAGGCACATGAAAATAGACTAGCATATTGATTTGTGTTTTGTAAGAACTCTTATTATTATAAGTGAAAGGTGAAATTATGAATATAAATAAAGCCATTAGAAAGCAAAAGAAAACTTACAAACGGTTTATGCTATCAATGTGCTTTATTTTTGTTTTATTACCAAGTATATTAATAGTATCAAAGATTATAAACGTATTTTTCATAGTATATTTAGTTTACATTGAGCTGATGATTATCTTTGTAGTACTTCTTGGATGTAATGAAGAATACATTGATTTTAAAGTGGACGGGTACAAAATCAGTATATGGTGTGGAATTGCCAAGGTTAAGTTTATTATTATATGCAAGAAAGTTGCTTTAGTTCATGCTGATGGTAATGGTAAAAATTTAGAAATTATTATAATAACGAAGTCTAGATTTAGAAATAAAAAGATTAACCCTGTGGATATAAACTTTTTAAAAAGATACCCTTATGTAGCTCAAATGTATAACAAAATTAAAATTCAAAATTTAGAAGAAACTTATTTCTATTTTATAATTAATCAAGGTGGATTTAAGAAATATATTTTATTAGATGACTTATATAGATCCTGTGTTCAAGCAGTCTTTTCTGATGATGCTATAGAAAAAATTAAAGAATATAGAGATTGCGGCATAAACCCTCACTGACACAAATAAAATTAGTGTATAGAGAAATAAGCATAAAGCTAAATGCTTCTATACTTTATTCTCATATGGAATTGTAG
>DAVZGU010000212.1:0-4513 GCA_052274215.1 Clostridium sp.
TGTGATAAAATTATAACAACAATTACGTGGGAGGTGTAAACAGTAAATGGCAAGAATAGCAGGTATTGACCTACCAAGGGAAAAAAGAGTTGAAATAGGTTTAACATATATATTTGGTATTGGTTTAACTAAATCACAGGGAATCCTTAAAACAACAGGAGTAAATCCTGACACAAGAGTTAAGGACTTAACTGAAGAAGAGGTTAATGAATTAAGAACATACATCACTAAGAACTTTATTATTGAAGGTGACTTAAGAAGAAGAGTTGCATTAGATATAAAAAGGTTAATGGAAGTTGGATGTTATAGAGGAATAAGACATAGAAAAGGTCTTCCAGTAAGAGGACAAAAAACTAAAACTAATGCAAGAACAAGAAAAGGCCCTAAGAAAACAATGGCGGGTAAGAAGAAATAGTAAGGAGGGAATGTAATGGCTCAAAAAGTTAAAAGAAGTAGAAGAAAAAAAGAAAGAAAAAATGTTGAGCACGGTTGTGCACACATAAAGTCTACTTTCAATAATTCCATCGTTACACTTACAGATGCAGCTGGTAATGCTTTATCTTGGGCAAGTGCAGGTGGATTAGGTTTTAGAGGATCAAGAAAGAGTACTCCATTTGCAGCTCAAATGGCAGCAGAAGCTGCTACTAAAGCAGCTATGGAGCACGGCTTAAAGAGTGTTGACGTATTTGTTAAAGGACCAGGAGCAGGTAGAGAAGCGGCAATTAGATCACTTCAAGCGGCTGGATTAGAAATAACATTAATCAAAGACGTTACTCCAATTCCACATAATGGATGTAGACCACCAAAAAGAAGAAGAGTATAGTACTTAATATAGTACTTAGTGCAGTAAAGAGTATAGAAAACAGGAGGTGTAATTTGAATGGCAAGATATACTGGAGCTACTTGTAGACTTTGTAGAAGAGAAGGCATGAAGCTAAACCTTAAGGGTGATAGATGCTTTACAGATAAATGTGCATTTGCCAGAAGAGGCTATGCACCAGGACAACATGGACAGAGTAAGAAAAAAATGTCTAATTATGGATTACAATTGAGAGAAAAACAAAAGGCTAAGAGAATATACGGAGTGCTTGAGAGTCAATTTAGAAGATACTATGAAAAAGCTGACAAGTTAAGAGGAATAACAGGTGAAAACCTATTAAGACTTTTAGAAGTGAGACTTGATAATGTAGTCTATAGATTGGGTTACGGAAATTCAAGACAAGAAGCTAGGCAACTAGTAACTCACGGACATTTCTTAGTTAATGGTAAAAAGGTAGATATTCCTTCTTACAGTTTAACAGCAAATGAAGTGGTATCTGCATGTGAAAAAAGCAGAGCTACTGAGAAGTTTAAGGTTTTCATTGAAAATCCTAAAACTTTACCAAATTGGTTAGAAGCTAACTTAGAGAAATTTGAAGGAAAAGTTTTAGCACAACCAACTAGGGAAGATATAGATGTTCCTGTTAATGAAACGTTAATCGTCGAGTTATACAGCAAATAGTCATTAATATAGAATCAGTTGCCCTCATAATAGGTTGCCAATTAAAAAAGAGGAGGGTTTATTATGTTAGAGATAGAAAAGCCAAAAATAGAATGTGTAGAAACAGCTGAAGATGGTTCTTATGGTAGATTTGTAATTGAACCATTGGAAAGAGGCTATGGTATAACTTTAGGAAATGCATTAAGAAGAATTCTTCTTTCTTCATTACCTGGAGTTGCTACAAGTGCAGTTAAGATCGATACAGTACTTCATGAATTTTCCACTGTTAAAGGTGTTAAAGAAGATGTTACAGAATTAATTCTAAACATCAAAAGCTTAGCACTTAAGATGGAGGGAGAAGGTCCTAGAACAATTTATATTGATGCTAAAGGACCTGGAGTAGTTACTGGAGCAGATATTAATACTGATGGAGATATAGAAGTCGTTAATACCGATTTACATATAGCAACATTAGATGATGATGCTAAATTATATATGGAATTAACTGTTAACAAAGGTAGAGGATATGTGTCTATGAGTAAAAACAAGACAGATGAATTGCCGATAGCTACAATACCAGTAGATTCAATTTACACTCCAGTTAAGAGAGTAAATTTTGCTATTGAAAACACTAGAGTAGGCCAGATTACTGATTATGATAAATTAACTATTGAAATTTGGAC
Organism: Clostridium sp.; assembly: GCA_052274215.1. Lineage (GTDB taxonomy): Bacteria > Bacillota > Clostridia > Clostridiales > Clostridiaceae > Clostridium_AD. The sequence goes on from DAVZGU010000212.1 coordinate 2,164, forward strand.
TAATGGAACAATTAGACCAGATGAAGCTATTGGTTTATCAGCTAAAATCCTTATCGAACACTTTAAGTTATTTATGACATTAACAGATCATGCTGATAATGTTGAAATAATGGTTGAAAAAGAAGAAGATAAGAAAGAAAAAGTTCTTGAAATGACTATTGAAGAACTTGACCTTTCTGTTAGAAGCTATAATTGCTTAAAAAGAGCTGGAATTAATACAGTTCAAGAACTAACAGAAAGATCAATGGATGATATGATGAAGGTTAGAAATTTAGGTAAGAAATCACTTGAAGAAGTTGAACAAAAACTTCAAGCTTTGAGTTTGAACTTAAAACTAACTGAAGAGTAAGGAGGAAAACACATGGCACAATATCGTAAATTAGGACGCGCCACTGATCAAAGAATTGCAATGTTTAGAAGTCTTGCAACTAATTTGTTGAAATATGGCAAAATTGAAACTACAGTAACTAGAGCAAAAGAAACTAGAAAATTTGCTGAAAGAATGATAACTCTTGGAAAAAGAGGAGATCTTCATGCTAGAAGGCAAGCACTTGCATTTATTACTGAAGAAAGCGTTGTTAAAGATTTATTTGATAATATTGCACCCAAGTATGCTGAGAGAAACGGCGGATATACTAGGATAATGAAAATGGGTCCAAGAAGAGGCGACGCAGCAGAAATGAGTATAATAGAATTAGTATAGTTTGAGCAAAGGGGATTAAGTGGGAACAAACTTAATCCCCATTTTCATATTCATATTTATAAATGTAGGGAGTGACACTTATGGGTGAAAAAATGGTTATATGTAATAAACTTGTTTATAAGTACCCTCAAAGTGAAGATGAACAACCTAAAGTAGCCATAGATGGATTAGATTTAGAGGTTAATAAGGGTGAATTTTTAGTTATATTAGGTCATAATGGTTCAGGAAAATCAACCTTCGCTAAACATATAAATGCACTTTTAATACCAACTGAAGGGGAAGTCTATGTAGATGGATTACAAACTTCTGTAGAATCTAATCTATGGAAAATTAGAAATGTAGCTGGAATGGTATTTCAAAATCCAGATAATCAAATTGTTGCAACGATTGTAGAAGAAGATGTAGCATTTGGTCCAGAAAACCTAGGCATAGATCCTAAAGAAATTAGACAAAGAGTGGATGAATCATTAAAAAACGTACAAATGTACGAATATAGAAAACATGCTCCACATTTACTTTCAGGTGGTCAAAAACAAAGAGTAGCTATTGCTGGTATCCTCGCTATGAGGCCAAAGTGTATTGTTTTTGATGAACCAACAGCGATGCTTGATCCATTTGGGAGAAAAGAAGTTATTAGAACGATTAAAGAAATAAATAAAACATATGGCATAACAATAATTTTAATAACCCATAATATGGAAGAGTCGGTAGAAGCTGATAGAATTGTAGTTATGGATAGTGGCAAAGTTGTAATGAGTGGAAAACCGAAAGAAATATTTAGAAATGTACCTGTTATGAAAAAAATAGGTTTAGATGTTCCAATGGTGACAGAGCTTGCTTATGAACTTAAGCAAAGCGGCATCGATATAGAAACAGATATATTAACTATAAATGAGATGGTGAATGCATTATGTCAATTAAAGTAGAAAATTTAACGTATGTATATATGCCAAAAACTCCTTTTGAAAAAAAAGCTATAGACAATGTGTCTATGGAAATAAAGCAAGGGGAATTTGTAGCACTAATTGGGCATACAGGTTCAGGGAAATCTACCCTAATACAACATATAAACGGACTGTTAAAGCCAACATCAGGTAGAATATTAGTAGATGACATAGATATAACAAAGAAGAATGTGAAATTAACAAATATAAGAAAAAAAGTTGGACTAGTATTTCAGTATCCTGAATATCAACTTTTTGAAGAAACTATTGAAAAAGACATTGCTTTTGGGCCACAAAATTTAGGCCTAGATAATGATGAGATAAATAAAAGAGTTCAGAGAGCTATGAAAATTGTTGGACTGGATTATGAAGAGTATAAGGATAAATCGCCTTTTGAAATAAGTGGTGGTCAAAAGAGAAGAGTAGCTATTGCAGGAGTAGTGGCTATGCAGCCAAAGGTTTTAATTTTAGATGAACCAACTGCGGGACTCGATCCAAAAGGAAGAGACGATATCTTAAGTAAACTTGTTGAATTGTACAACCAAAACGACATGACTATAATTTTAGTATCGCATAGTATGGAAGATGTGGCCAAGGTTGCAAATAGAATTGTAGTAATGGACAAAGGAAAGTGTATTCTAGACGGGTCGCCACAGAAGGTATTTAGTGAAATAGAATTATTAGAAAGTGTAGGTCTAGCAGT
>DAVZGU010000213.1:0-4510 GCA_052274215.1 Clostridium sp.
TTTATACTCCCACTGAAGTTTTCTATTTGTTATAGTATGTAACTCCCACTTATAGAAGTGGGAGACTTTCCTTCTTAAATGTCGTTAAAACCAAAAAAACTATAGAATAGACTTTTCAAGCGTCTATTCTATAGTTTTTAGCTTACTTTTTTTAAGATTATTTCAAATTTTCTATACTTTTAATTACTAAATCATACATTTCTTTATATTTTTCACCCTTAGCTTTTTCCTCTTCAACCACTTCAATTGGAGCTTTAGCTGTGAATCTTTCATTACAAAGCTTTTTCTCTACTCTATCTATTTCTTTTTTTAGTTTTTCTTTTTCTTTATTTAATCTTTCTAATTCTTTTTCTAAGTCTACAAGCTCAAGTAGTGGCATATATACCTGCGCGCCCTTAGTTACTACTGTAACTACATTTTCTGGTGCTTCGGCTTTTGTAGCTAGAAACTTTACCTCACTAGCTGATGCAAGTTTTTGAAAATAAACCATACCTTCCTCAAATGCTTCTTTTGCCTCTGTAGCATATATAAATACTTTAGCTTTTCTTGAAGGCGCTACATTCATATCTGATCTAGCATTTCTTACGTCTTTTATCGCTTCTATAATATAATTCATATTTTCCTGCGCTTTTTCATCTTTAAGAGCATCGTCATACTCTGGCCACTTAGCAATCGTAATAGATTCATACTCATTATCTAAGTGAGTATAAATTTCTTCTGTTATAAATGGCATAACAGGATGAAGTAATTTAAGCCCAGTTTTTAATACATGATTTAATACATTTAATGCGATGCCTTTAGCCTCTCCATCTTCTGCGTATAATACTGGTTTAACAAGTTCAATATACCAATCACAGAATTCTGTCCACATAAAGTCGTGAGTCTTTTGAAGTGCTATCCCTATTTCATATTTCTCAATATTTTCTGTAACTTCTTGTACGACAGTATTCATTCTTGATAGTATCCACTTGTCTGCAACAGTGTAATTTTTATTATCTTTATATTTCTCCATTAATTCGCAATTATTGTTCATCATAACAAATCTAGAAGCATTCCAAATTTTATTAGCAAAGTTTCTAGCTGCTTCAACTCTTGATTCATAGAACCTTATATCACTACCTGGAGAATTTCCTGTTGCGAGCGAAAATCTTAGCGCATCTGAACCATATTGGTCTATTACGTCTAATGGATCAATACCATTTCCCAGAGACTTAGACATTTTTCTTCCTTGATCATCCCTAACCATTCCATGTATTACTACTGTTTCAAATGGCACTTCCCCTAAATTATAAATCCCCGAAAAAATCATTCTTGCTACCCAGAAGAATATAATATCATATCCAGTTACTAAAACACTTGTTGGATAGAACTGTTTTAAATCCTCTGTGTTGTTTGGAAATCCAAGTGTTGAGAAAGGCCACAATGCAGAACTAAACCAAGTATCAAGCACATCTTTATCTTGATTAAGATTTGTACCATTACATTTAGTACAACTTGTTGGTTCATTAACTGAAACTATAATTTCCCCACAGTCCGCACAGTACCATACTGGAATTCTATGTCCCCACCATAACTGTCTTGATATACACCAATCTTGAATGTTTTCCATCCAATTGAAATATGTCTTATCAAATCTTTCAGGAACAAATTTAGTTTTATTTTCTCTTACGGCGTCAATTGCTGGCTTTGCAAGAGATTCCATTTTAACATACCATTGTTTTGATAACATTGGTTCTACAGTGGCTTTACACCTATCATGAGTACCTACATTATGAGCATGATCTTTTATTTTAACAAGTAGTCCTGCATTATCTAAATCTTCTACCATGACCTTTCTTGCGTCATATCTATCAAGACCTGAATATTTTCCATAACCTTCACATATAGCTGCATTTTCATTCAAAACTACTATTTCTGGGAGATTATGTCTCTTTCCTACTTGGTAATCATTAGGATCATGCGCTGGAGTAATTTTAACTGCGCCTGTTCCAAACTCTATATCAACATAATCATCTGCAATTATTGGTATTTCTCTATTTACTAGAGGTAGCATTATTGTTTTTCCTACTAAATGTGTATACCGTGTATCTTTAGGATTTACCGCTACTGCAGTATCTCCAAGCATAGTTTCCGGCCGTGTGGTAGCTATTTCTAAAAATTCATCCGTGCCTACTATTGGATATTTTATATGCCAGAAGTGTCCCTCTTGTTCTTCGAACTCTATTTCAGCATCTGAAATTGCCGTCATGCATTTTGGGCACCAGTTCGTTATCCTATTTCCTTGGTATATTAGTCCATCATTATATAATTTAACGAAAACCTCTCTTACTGCATGATTTAAGTTTTCATCCATAGTAAAGCTTTCACGAGTGAAATCAACAGAACATCCCATTTTTCTTATTTGTCCTCTTATTTTTTCTCTATATTCATTGGTCCAATCCCAAACTTTTTCAAGGAAAGCTTCTCTTCCCATTTCTTTTTTCTTAAGCCCTTGCTTTAAAAGTTCATTTTCTACCTTTACTTCTGTTGCAATACTAGCATGGTCTTCACCTGGAAGCCACAACGTATTATATCCTTGCATTCTTTTAGTTCTTATTAAAATATCTTGAAGAGTATTATCAAGAGCATGACCTAAATGTAGTTTCCCTGTAATATTTGGTGGTGGCATTACTATTGTAAATGGTTTTTTATCTTTATCCACACTTGGAGTAAAAAATCCTTTTTCTTCCCACCATGCGTAAAGTCGTTCTTCAAACTCTTTTGGATCATAATTCTTAGCAATATTATTATTTTCTTCCATTATTAACTCCTCCTAAACAATAATTAGTATATCAATTTATTTTGGCAATGAATTCCAAAACAATAAAAAAAGAGCCTTCGTCTATAAAAGGACGAAAAGCTCGCGGTACCACCTTTTTTCCTGCAATTTTGCAGGCTCTTTAAAATTTAACGATTAAGAAAACCGTCTTTGCCATCTACTCATAATTACATGAATTGGCAAAGAAGCTCCGAAGCTACCTTCAAGGTTTTTCATATAGAAGATCTTACAGCCTCTGGATCTTCCTCTCTTAATATTAATTTTCCCCTACTCCTCTTCATCTACGCTTTTGAATGTTTTATGAAATTATTATCTAGTTGTTCAATTATTATTCACTTGTCTTTCATTTATTGTATACCTCTTAATTTACATATGTCAAGGTATTTCATTTCTAATATTCTAAATTAATTTAAAATGTAACATTTAAGTGATATTTCATATTATATAATGATAACAACTATATAATATGGAGGTATCTATGAAGATAAAAAAAATCTCAGTTTTTTCCCTGCTTCTCTCTCTAGCATTAATAGCTACCGTATTTTCCGGATGTAAAAAGCAACCTAGTGATGCTTTAGTACAAGTAAAATTAAATGAAGTAGTTCGTTCTATTTTCTATGCCCCTATGTATGCAGCTATTTCTCAAGGCTTCTTTAAAGAAGAGGGTATTGAAATCAACCTTTCAACTGGACAAGGAGCAGACAAAACTATGCAACAAGTATTAAGCAAATCTGTAGATATAGGTTTCTGTGGACCTGAGCAAGTTATTTACATCTATAATCAACACCGAGAAGACTATCCTGTTATTTTTGCACAATTAACACAAAAAGATGGCTCTTTCTTAGTAGGTAGAAATGCTGAAGCGAATTTTAAATGGGAATCCTTAAATGGTAAAACTGTAATAGGAGGAAGACCTGGCGGCGTACCTGAAATGGCTTTTGAATATGTTTTAAAAAATCACGGTATCAAACCAGGTGTTGATATAAATCTTGTTACGAACCTCGCTTTCACAGCTACATCTGGTGCTTTCAAGGGCGGAACAGGTAATTATGTTACTCTTTTTGAACCTAGTGCTAGTATGATGAAAAAAGATAATTCTGGACATATTGTAGCCTCCGTCGGAGAGTCTGCTGGAACCATACCTTATACATGCTTTTTTGCTACAAAATCTTATATAGAAAAAAATCCAGAAATGGTGCAAAAATTCACTAATGCTATATATAAAGGTCAAAAATGGGTAAGTAGTCATTCCGATAAAGAAGTAATGACTTCAATTAAATCTTATTTCCCTGGCGCAGATGAGGCTGTTCTTACTTCATCTATTAAAAACTATAGAGATATAAATGCTTTTGCGCCGAACCCAATATTAAAATCAGATGACTTAACAAAGCTTATGGACATAATACAATCTTATAACTCAGCGCTAATTCCCGAAAGACCATCTTTTAATAAAATTGTCAACAATAGCTTTAGTGACAAAGCAGTAAAAGATCTAAAATAAAAAAGTATATATTACTATTAATGCATTCACTTCGCTAAGAAGTTCTAAATCTTGCTTCAATGCATTATACGTAATATATACTTTTTTTTGAGCATAAAAATATTTATTATTTATTTTAGCGACATTTCAGAAGGAAAGTCTCCCACTTCTATGAGTGAGAGTACCTACTATAAGTAGGAGTTACTTGCCCT
>DAVZGU010000214.1:0-4497 GCA_052274215.1 Clostridium sp.
AAAAAACGTCCACAGTTAATAAACCTTACGGTAAGAGTATTCCAGTCCTAATGTACCACTCAATTACCTCCGGAAAAGGTGATTCCAATTCTCTTCCTATTGAAACGTTTAAGGAGCAAATGAAATACCTAAAAGATAACGGTTACCAGACTATAACGCTTACAGATTTATATAAGTACTTTATGAATCAGAAGCCAATACCTGAAAAATCTGTAGTCCTTACTTTTGATGATGGCTATGAAAATAACTATACTGCTATGTTCCCTGTTCTAAAAGAATATAATTTTAAAGCAGCAATTTTTGTTATTACTTCTCATATTGATAAAGATCATGAATTTATGACATCCAAGCAGCTTTTAGAAATGGATAAATACGGAGTAGATATAGAAAGCCATACCGTAAATCATGATAAGTTAAAATCACTTTCTAAGGATCAGCAACTAGAAACATTAATTCAATCTAAAAAAGATCTAGAAAAAATATTAAATAAAGAAATAGACTTCTTTGCCTACCCTGGTGGTGCGTACAACAAAAGTGCCATTGCGGCCGTAAAAGAAGCTGGTTATACTATGGCGTTCACCATTGATGGTAAGTTGTCTAGTTGGTCCTCTAAAAATGATGGTCTACTTTCCTTACACAGAATAAATACAAGTTCTTTTCAGGACCTGAATGCCTTTAAAGCTGGAATTTCTAATGCTGATTATAAATCTTTAGCTCAATAAAAACAACCATCTGAGATCCAGATGGTTGTTTTTAGTATTATTTTACTCTTTTAATATCCTTAAATATTCCTATAGTCCTGCTATCATTATAGAAAACTTTTCTTTTACTATCCATTAATATAATTACATTTAAGCTTCCAAATATACATTTTCTTCCTTATTATCTTCAACTTGATTTTTAACAATAGCATTTACGAACTTTTCTCCATATGGGAGGCAAAATTGTATGCATGGACCTGTTAACAATGCAGATATTATTGTACCTATACCAAATATTCCGCCTAATGCGAATCCTGTTACTAAAAAGATAGCATCTAATCCCATACGAACCCAACGATATTCTAAGTTAGTTTTATCTTTTATTATAAATGGAATAATATCATTTGGTGCAACACCTAAATTACTTGCTGAAAGTATAGAAAATCCGATTGCAATTAGAACACAGCCGAGTACAACTAAAAGTATTTTTATAACAATATTTAAAGATTCAATTTGTAAAAATGAAACAGCTTTTACCCCAAGGTCCATAATGGGGCCTACTCCAACCACGCATATAATTGTTCCTATATTTATACGAGTTCTTTCAACTAAAAGTATTATGCAAACCACTACAAACAAAATAATCATATTAGCATTTCCAGGTGTTTTCTTTAATAAAAATGCTAATCCTTGAGTGAATAAAGTAAACGGATCAGAACCAATATTAGTTTTCAAAAACAGGGCTACCCCAATCTGTATTATACTCATTCCTATAAAAAACAGAATTAGTCTTTTAATTAGATTTAGTTTCTTATTCATATTTTTCATCCTTTTCTTTATATTTTATAGTTGTTCTCTATAATATTTCAAGATTTTCATTATAAACTACCAAAAGATCAATTTTAATTATACAATGATACAAATTTATATACAAGTATATATTATTTATGTAATTGTTTGAAAAATATAGTTATATTAAGTATATTTTGAAATTGTTAAAGTCTATTAATTCGCGTTTGTCTGCGGTATACCGTAAGCGAGCTAAAAAATCAGCAATCAGTATTATTGTTATTTTTTTCTTTGTTAAACATATATAATTCCTACTTCATTAGGTTACCCGATTTTAATTACTATTGCGTCCTTATTCAATTGTAAAACTTAGTATTATCATAATAATATATAAATTTCTAACGCAATTCTAATATTCTACTAATAAAGCTTTAATCTCTGCATCTTATAATAAGAATATAGAAAGCAAACAATTCTTATCTATCCCAAATAGAAATTAGGAGGAATTTAAATGTCAATAAATTTAGAACAAATTGATGAGTTAAGAAAAAGAGCTAGTGTAAGTTATGAGGATGCTAAAAATGCCTTGGAGCAATGCGGTGGAAATATTATTGAAGCACTAGTAATTCTTGAAAAACAAAATAAAATTAAGCCTGATGAAATCCCTAGTAGCGAGAGTAAATTCTTTAAAAGAGTAAAAAGACTTATTAAAAAAGGTAATGAAACAAAATTAGTAATTAAAAAAGATGATACTGTGGTATTAAATATCTGTGTAACACTAGCGGTTATACTGACTATAGTAGCTTCACCTATAGTCATCACAGCATTAATATTAGCATTAGTAACTAAGCATAAGATAAGAATTCAAAAGAAAAATCATGAAAATTCAGAAGTAAACAATATTTTTGATAAGATGTCACTTGCTGTCAATAAAATAACTACAAAAATTACAGAAGAAATGAAAACTGAATAACACATTATGAATATAATTTATTTTGCTACTTTATATTAAAAGCAATAAAAAAAGTATTTTCTCCTCCTAATTATACATTTTAAGGAGTGGAAATGCTTTTTTACTTTGGGGTAATTCATGCACTCTGCAATCTTCGCATTACAACTGTATTATGTCTAAATCTACTTAATTTACTTCCTTGGCAATGAGTGATCCTTACACTACATCCAAAAAAATTAGGATTAGATATAACCGTTCAGTTTTCTGAACCTTCTGGAACTACAATGATGATTTTTTTCCTAATAAGCTGAAAATATTTGACGAGTAGTAACCTCTAGGGATTCTCTATGAATTGTTATCGTTGAGATTATCCCCTTATTCTTTCCATTTTCAATTGTAAATTCCCCATTGTGAGCCTTTACAATATTTTTAACAATAATTAACCCAAGTCCATGCTCTTGATTTGTATGGGTATTAAAATTTTCCTGTCCATTTAACTTTTTAATTTTATCTTCTGAAATACCGCACCCATCATCTAAAATGGTTATAGAAGCATAGGAATCATTCTCATTTGATTTTTTTACAGTGGCGATTATATTGCATCCATCTTTATTATGCTTAGCACTATTCATTATAATATTAATAAGAGCCCTTATCATGAGTTTTTCGTTTACCATAGCAGCTACTTTTTCATCTTCTACAACTATTTCAGTGCTACAATGCTTAAGCACTCCACTATTAATACTGCTTACCATTGCTTCTCTTACTATGTTAGATAATTTTGCATGTGTTAAAATCAAGGGTTGCATATTGTATTGTAGAGATGTTGCAAGATTTAAATTTGTAATAAGTTCTCTTAACCTTAAAGAATTTTCCGTTATAATCTTTGCTTGTTCCTGAACTTCCTTTGGTAAAACTTTATCCTCTTCAATCATCGCAGAATAACCCAAAATCATAGATAAAGGTGTTCTTACATCATGAGAGATTGCACTTATCCAATTTTTAATAGCATTATCACGAAGCTTAATTTTGTTGTTTTTCTCAATAATGCTTTTTGATGTTTCATTTATGCTTTGGGCTAAATCTATATATACACCTTTTTCTTTTAAAAACACTTCTTTTTCATCTTTAAGTAAAAAAACTCCATTTACTATTTTCCTCAATGGCTTGCTAAAGATTCTACCTAAACAAATTGATACTAAAATAGTAATTATTACATTAAGTAAAATTATATATACAATAGTCATTGGAATAGATTCTTTGTTATTTATCCTTTGGTGGAGCAGCTTCAAGTCAACTTTGTATACACGATAATAGAGTAAAAGCATTTATCAATATGGATGGTACACCCTTTGGCGATTCCCCTGATAAAGTAATAAATCAACCATTTATGATTTTAACTCATGAAAAGTCTAATATTCTCAATGGGTATTCTAAAAACCAGAAGAATTTCACAGTAGTATATATAGATGGTGCAAAGCATATGAATTTTTCTGACCTTAACTCTCTAATGCCTTTCTTAGGTAAAATCACTAGAGTTTTGGGTGATGTAAAAGAAGATCGTCAAATCGAAATTATGAATGATTATATTTTAGGTTTTTTCAACAAGCATTTAAAAGCTACAAGAGCTCCAAGCTCTGTTACTGAAGGTTTTTCCTCAAAGTATCCTGAGGTCACTATAGATGTGAAATAAAATATAAATAAAAAAATAGATAGAGCATCATAGAATACTATGTTGCCTACCTATTTTCTATAAACAATATTGAGTTAATTTATATCTAATGTATTTTCGCTCCAAAAGGTATGAGCCCAAGTTGAGCAAATTTAAAATGCTGAAGTCCAAATGGTATTCCTATAATTGTTATACAAAATATTACACCTGTAATGAGGTGTGCTATGGCAAGTTCCCATCCTAAAAAAATAATCCAGATGACATTAAAAATCAATCCTCCAACCCCAAAATCACCAATCTCTATTTCTTTTCCAAAAGGCCACAATACAAATATTGAAATCTTAAAACATTGAATACCAAACGGTATTCCAATAATTGTAACA
>DAVZGU010000215.1:0-4493 GCA_052274215.1 Clostridium sp.
TGCCCAACTAATGTCTGAATCTAACATTTGCACTACCTTTGTTATTGTTTTTCCATACCATTTCTTCATATTGCCCAACCTATCCTTTTGCATTTTTTATCCATTATAATCTTCGTAGAATAAATAGGAGACTTTAGCATAAGCAGTTAAAGTCTCCGTAATTTTAAATACTTAATTTAGTTTTTTATAAACTAACATTCAAAACCTCATTATAACAATTTTAGCAGTCACATCTATGATGTTTTTTTCTGTGATGTCTCTTATTGCAATTTATAATAACAGTATTACAACAACAATCATCTCTGTCACAATCATTCCTGCCACAATCATTACCATCAGCTAGTAATAATAATATTATCCACCAACAACACATATATATTCCCCCCCTCTCTGAAGGCAAATATTTTTGTTTAAAGTCATTTTCCCTAAGTTTATGTCATTATTTCATCTTTTGTTGATATATAATATTATACTTATTACAAAAAGGTTCCACTTAAATTATCTTCTGAAGAACCGTTCATCATTTTCAAAGCTGTTCATCACTTGAAGTACAGTAATATTAACGGCAAAAAAAATAACAGACTTTTTTATCTGTTATTTAAATATTTTACTTTATCTTATCAATTGGTTATTTTTAGACTTCCCTATTTGAATTTTTCCATCTGAATATATATACATTCCTTGCCCTTCTCTTTCATCATTTTGCCACTGGCCTATATATTTTTCTCCCTGGGCCCAAGTATGAATTCCTTCTCCATGCCTAAGTCCATTTTTTAAGTCACCTACATATGTGTCTCCATCTGGCCATGTACAAATGCCTTGACCACATTTTTCACCATTTTCCCAAACTCCTATGTACTTTTCACCATCAGGCCATGTATATATTCCATATCCATGTTTTTCATCATTACTCCACTCACCTATATATTTTTCTCCACCTGAAAAAACGAGTGTACCTTGGCCATTCATTTGATCATTCTTCCAAAGGCCTACATATTTACTTCCATCGCTATAAGTAAAAGTGCCCTCGCCATGTTTCTTACCATCAACTCTTTCTCCTTCATAGGTTCCCCCATGAATATGTTGTGTTTTGGCAATTTTAACATTATTTATTCTAATTTTATTTAAATTAGCTTTACTTAATTTTATATTTTTCATGTTCAAATCGCTCCTCTACTTAGGTACCTTTAATAAGGCATATGCATTATCTTCTATATACTATACCATATTCTTTTTAAAATTATGCAATAATTTTCTACAAAACAAAACCTATAGGAATTAATTCCTATAGGTAATTTTTCTTAGATAATACTATCTTTGAAATCCTCTATTGTTTTGTTGTTTTTTAGCTCTTCTACAATCAGGACATCTTTGTGGTTCATTTTCGAATCCTTTTTCTTTATAAAATTCCTGTTCACCCTCAGTGAATACGAATTCTTGTGAACAATCTTTACATACTATAGTCTTGTCTGTCATTTAAACATTTCTCCTTTTTAATTATATTAAGATTTAAGATCTGATTTACTTTATATGCCTAAAAAGGTAATGTTTTAATCATATCAAATATCTTGTTGTTGTTGATTTTGCAATCCCAACTCGTTAAGAATAACATATATTTTGTTAATATGCAATGTTTTTTTTAATACTTTTTAAATACTAAATATTTATTGACTAGCATTTCGAGCTATTGTTAAATTAATTGTTCCCTTAACAAAATCAATGGCTTGCAGTTTACTATGCCCCTTATGTTTTATTTCTTGCTCTTCTTTTATTGCTATTGCTTTATATGGATATTCTTTCTCATTGTTTTCTACAACTTCTATTACGTAACCCCTATATTCTTCCATACTCCACCTCTTATTATTTATTTAAAATTTTGTTCATAATTATATATTTGACATATATTATTTGAAACTAAACAGTAATTTTTTTAAAACTTCCTTAACTTTAAACTCTATTCTTAAGATTTAAATCTAGTTATAATCTTTCTTTTTTATCCTCCTATTCTAATGCCATTATAACACATTTTGAATAATTTGAATATTCTTTTATTAATATTATTATTCAACTTCTAACGACATTTCACCTTCGCAGAAGACGATCTAATTCTCTTTTCTATGTTTCTTTTTTACTACTTTAAGTCTAAAGAAGTCTTCTCTTTCTTTTTCTTCTAAAACTTCTGTAACAAATTTCACTATTTCCTCAAATTTAGGGATTTGTATATTTTGAAGTGCATTTGCTCTCTTTTGAGTTTTTTTTATTTCCATGGCTAATCTGTAGACAGCATTTTCTACTTCTGCCAGCTCATAGGTTAAATATTTCACATTGTTAAACTCTTTCATAGACTCATCAATAGCTGCACTACTTCTATAAAATCCATACTTTGGTTCTATTTCTTTTCTTTCAAAAATAATTTTAGGAACTTCTACACCCATAACACTTTTAAATAAAATTTTATAGTCTTTAGCTTCGCCTATAGTCATAGCTATGTCTTCTATCTCTGTTATTCCCGAATTTATATTTGCAGATTCTAGCGCTTTATATGCCTTTGAAAAAGTTATATTTACCTCATCTTGAAGAACTCGTGCCTTAGATACATAAGACATCATTTCTCTTATAAGTACATTTCTCTTTTTATCTAATAGTTCAAAGCCTTTTTCAGAAAAATCCAAGGAATTTTTAGCAGCCATTAATGTAGATTTAGTTGGTGCAAATGTTTCCATATTACTCCACCACTATTTTATAATATTTTTCTAAAATCTTAGGTGAAACCCTGTCTAGCTCATTACTCGGCAATATGCTAAGAATTTCCCAAGCTAAGTCTAAAGTTTCTGTCATATCTCTATTTTCATCATACTCCTGTTTTAAAAACTTTTCTTCAAATGCTCTACCAAAATCCATATATATCTTATCTATTTCTGAAAGCTCATCTTCTCCTATAACTTGAGCTAGTGCTATTACATCCTGTACCCTAGAGTAGGCTGCAAATATTTGATTTGATACATCTCCATGATCTTCCCTTGTAAATCCTTCGCCAATGCCATCTTTCATAAGTCTCGACAGTGAAGGAAGGATGTTTACTGGCGGATAGTAGCCTCTTTGCTCTATTCCGCGACTTAAAACAATTTGACCTTCGGTTATGAACCCTGTAAGATCTGGTACTGGATGCGTTATGTCATCATTAGGCATAGTGAGTATTGGTATTTGTGTTATACTACCCTTTTTCCCTTTCATCATTCCAGCCCTCTCATACAGTGACGCTAAATCCGAATATAAATATCCTGGATAACCCTTTCTACTTGGAACTTCTTCTTTTAAGGAAGAAAGTTCTCTCAATGCTTCACAATAATTAGTCATATCTGTAAGTATTACAAGTACATGCATGTCCTCTTCAAATGCTAAGTATTCTGCAGCAGTCAATGCACATCTTGGAGTTATTATTCTCTCAACTATAGGATCGTCTGCTAAATTTGTAAACATAACCACCTTTTCAAGCACTCCCGCTTCTTCAAAACTTTTCTTAAAGAAGTTAGAATCATCATACTTTATGCCCATAGCTCCAAATACTATACAAAATTTTTCAGATGATTCATCAGAAATTTTTGCTTGCCTCACAATTTGTGCTGCCAATTCATTATGAGCCATACCATTTCCAGAAAATATAGGGAGCTTTTGCCCTCTTATTAAGGTAGCAAGACAGTCTATAGATGATATTCCTGTTTGTATATAGTTTCTAGGGTATTTTCTAGCTACAGGATTCATAGGCCTTCCATTTATATCATATTTTTTTGAAGAATAAACTTCACCACCATTATCTCTTGGATCGCCTATTCCGTTAAATTCTCTTCCTAATATATCCTTTGTAAGAGCTATTTTAAAGGATTCCCCTCTAAAATGAACTGATGTGTTGCTTACAGACATACCAGTTGTTGTTTCAAAAACTTGTATTATAGCCTTGTCTTTATATATTTGAACAACCTTTCCTTTTTTGTTATACTTTCCATCCACCACTATATCAACGATTTCATCATATGCTACATCTTCAACACTGGAAAGTATAATTAAAGGCCCTTGAATTTTATTTAACATTAAATATTCTTTTTTCATATTGGACCTCCCTGCTAGTCTCTATAATGTAGATAATAATCATTATCTATATTTTTCTATAAGCCCATCAAAATAATTCACTAATTCACTTTCTAAATCATCTATTATCGAAAGTTCATCATTGGGCACATTGTATTTCATCTTATAAAGCTTTTCCATTAATTCTTTGTTTATTATAACAGAAATTGGTATTCCAAATTTCACAGCCCTGCTTGCATTATCATAAAATGATTCTATAACTTTAAGCATCTTATATTGTTTGTTTAAGGGTGCATAAGTATCTACAGCATTATAGGCGCTTTGTTGTAAAAATGCGATTTTAAGGCATTTTGAAACCTCTATAATCAACCTTTGCGCGTCCGGCAGCACATCTTCACCTACCAATT
>DAVZGU010000216.1:0-4467 GCA_052274215.1 Clostridium sp.
CGCCATTATTGGATTATACACTAAGGATGTTAAAATTATACTCAAAAATATAGCAGTGATTGTTATTTTTCTGTTATGCCTTATATAGAGTATTGCAACCGGAATTGGCAATATTAAAATTCCTATAAATGACACAATTGGCAAGTATCCAGTTATAATCATTATTACTGAAATTATAACAGCTATAAGCGAAGCCTCTACAATTGCCTTTGTACTATAGTTTTTATTCTCCATTTTTTCCTCCATTACTTATCTTTCCTTTATATGCGAATATAGTTTACTTAGATCTTTTCCATCTTTTTCTATATTATCTCCTTCAACTATTCCCACCTTTAGTTTCTTTTTCATACTCTCATCCACGGCTACATTGGAATATCCGAGCCTTTCGCCTAATATATATAAAAGTATTATTGCCCCCGAAATGCAATCCAGTATGGCATCTTGAGCAACATTGCTTCCCTTACTTAGCAACTTGAAGAAATCACCTATTATACATAATAGCTCAGCCTTCAAACTTTCAATTATCTTAACATTAGACATTATATTAAAATCTTGTCTCTTCATAGTGTATCATCTCCCCTTGTAGGCTTATGCTTATAACTCCATTTTAGTTAGTTTTCTAAATTTATGCAACTAAAGTTTATTTCTATATAGATAATTTGTAGCTTAATATCTAATATTTTTACGTTTACATTTTATGGGTTACAACTACAAGTATACTACAAATCGTACTGTATAATATATACTTTTATATTTATATTTTAATTATTGAGTAAAATATTTATTTTAATTTGTAAAAAAATAAAAGCAGCTACCTTAAGGCGCTGCTTTCAGTCATCTACTATTCAGTAGTAAATGGTAATAATGCTATGTTTCTTGCTCTTTTTATAGATACAGTAAGCATTCTTTGGTGTTTTGCACAGTTTCCAGAAATTCTTCTAGGAAGAATCTTTCCTCTTTCTGTAACATATTTTCTCAATTTATTTATATCTTTATAGTCGATTGCAGTTGCTTTATCCATACAGAAAGCACAAACTTTTCTTTTCATTCTCTTTCTGTTTCCGCCAGCACCGCCGCCGCTTCTTTTATGTTCGTTCATAGCCATTGTTGTTTTTCCTCCTTACCTAATATTAGAATGGAATATCTCCATCATCAATTGGTGTTATATCACTATCATTGCTAAAATCATGAGATCCAGCATTTGATTCGCTATTATTTCCACCTTGATTAGTATTCGTACCTGATGTTTTATTTCCTCCCCATTCAAGGAAGTCAACTTCATCAGCAATCACTTCAGTAACATATCTCCTAGTACCATCTTTAGCCTCATAATTTCTAGTTTGAATGTTTCCAGATACGCTTAAAAGCTTGCCTTTACTCATGTAATTAGCAGTAGCTTCCGCTTGCTTTCCAAATACCACTACTGGTATAAAGTCTGCTTCTGGTTGACCTTCTCTTTTAAATCTTCTATTAACGGCTACAGTGAAAGTGGCTACAGCTGTTCCTGTACCTTGAGCAAACTTTAACTCAGGGTCTTTTGTTAATCTACCAACTAAAACAACTTTATTCATAAATGCACCACCTATTTTTCTGGATTTATTATGATATGTCTTATAACACTGTCAGTAATTCTGAATACTCTATCTAATTCTTTCGGTAATTCAGGTTTTGCATTGAAATTGATTAATGTATAGTGACCTTCACCAACTTTTTGTATTTCATAAGCTAGTTTTCTTTTGCCCCACGCATCAACATTTTCAATTTCTCCACCATTATTTTCTATTACACCTTTAAACTTTTCAACGTTAGCTTTAACAGCTTCTTCGTCTAATGAAGGATGTAATATGAATATAGTTTCATATTTTCTCATTAATTTCACCTCCTCCCCTCGGACTAACGGCCATGCATTGCACGGCAGGGATTACAATAATAGATTATATCATTTAATTATGCATTAATCAAGTAATTATTTTTTTATAGGTGCTTTTTCTTTAATAAGCCCTTTTTCTTCATTTAGTACATTTTCTTTTACAATTTTCTTTACACCCGAATCAAATTTTATCCTTGGAAGCATCACTATCCGAGCGCAACCTAAACATTTTATTTTTATATCCGCACCTAACCTAATAATTTCCCAATTCTTGCTGCCACAAGGGTGAGTTTTTTTCATTTCAACAATATCGCCTAAATTGAATACCTTCATTACACATCCCACCTTTAATTTATTATTACTATATTGTCATAACTTTTACACTTTCTTTATCCCGTACAAAAATTTCTTTTACCTTTATCTTTTCTAACTTAATTAGCTCAATTATACTTTGAATATTCTCATCATCTATCTTTAAACTAATCCCACAACTTTTAGTTATATACGTAGGTGTAGGAACGACTACTACCTTAACCTTTTTTAGCAGTGCTTCTCTTTCCGCTTTCATGGCTTCATGTGTATTTTGAAATGTTACTATATAATATTTATTCAATATTTTTCACCCTACTTCCATGTCATAATATTAATCACTTCATATACATTTAAAGAACTTTAGATTATAATATTGTATAATATATGAATTTAAAATTATGTATTTATAATGCAATATTGTCTATAATTTCATATTATATGAATTTAAAATTCTAACTTTTAAAATATTCTTATAAAAAATGTATTTTATTATTTATCTAATTTTATTATAGACTATTTATAGTCTTAATTGTATGAAAACAAAATTTAACTTGTTATACATAATATTAATAGCTTCTATGTTTTTTATAGAATATACTAATAAATCCTTGTGTAATATTGGAGGAAATCATGAAAATATATTTAGATAATGCAGCCACCACCTTTCCTAAGCCACCCGCAGTGTATAATTCAATGATGAATTACATGATGAATATAGGTTCAAACCCGGGAAGAGGTGTATCTACAACTTCACTTGCCGGAAATAGAGTTGTTTTAAATTGTAGATATGCTTTAATGGATTTTTTTCACTTTGATAAAGTTGAGAATGTAATTTTCACATCAAATATTACTACTTCTTTAAATATACTTATAAAATCTACATGCCAAAAAGGCTGGCATGTAATAACTTCTTCAATGGATCATAACGCTACCTTAAGACCATTAAACTCCCTTTACGAAAAAGGCATTATAGAATTAGATATTGTCCCTTGTTCAAAAGAAGGCTTAATTAATGTAGATGATTTTGTAAATAAACTTAAACCTAATACAAAATTGGTAGTTCTCTCACATGCTTCTAACATCATTGGAAGTATTCAACCTTTAGAATCCATTGGTAGAATATGTAAAGATAAAGGTATTTATTTTGTTATAGATACTGCGGCAACTGCCGGAATATTACCAATAGATTTCTATAAATTAAATTGTAATGCCCTGGCTTTTACAGGTCATAAAGGTTTACTAGGACCTCAAGGTACCGGTGGATTTTTAATTGACGATAATTTAAATGAAATATGCACTGCATTTATAGAAGGTGGGACTGGTAGTCTTTCATCTAGTATTGTTCAACCAGATTTTTTGCCTGATAAATTTGAAAGCGGGACTCTAAACGCCCCAGGTATAGCTGGCCTTTTAGAAGGTATTAATTTTATTAATGACCAAGGTTTAGACTCCATTCACGAAAACGAAGAATACTTATGCAAAAATTTTATAGAGGGACTTCTAAATATACCCTCTGTTAATGTCTATGGTCTCACCGATAGTTCTAAAAGAACCGCTACTATCTCTGTTAATTCAACAAAAATCGACAATTCCGAATTAGGGTTTATTCTAGACAGTGAATATGGAATTACAACAAGAACTGGCCTTCACTGTGCGCCCCTCGCTCATAAAAGCATTGGAACATATCCATCTGGTACTTTAAGATTCGGCATTGGTCCTTTTAATGATATTAAAGACATTAATTATGCCCTTAACGCCCTAAATACTATTATTAGAAAGGTGTGATTTTATTTACATGGAAAACATTCTAAAAAAAATTGATAAACTAGCTATATTTTTTATTTTGTATGCCTTTGTTTTTGTAATCTTTTTTGGAACTATTGGTTACACCCTCCCCTTTGTATTTGCTTTTATTTTAGCTTCACTACTTAAGATACCAACAAAATTTTTGATGAAGAAATTCAAACTTAAAAACACTATAGCTTCGTTATTTACTACTACCATATTTTTCACTGTAATTGTTGTATTATTATCTTTAATCATCACTACTTTAACTTCTGAATCGATACTACTCGGAAAAAACATTCAATCATATATAACTTTAAACAAAGACATTCTACTTAATATTTTTAGTAATTTACAAAATTATTATAAGACTTTGGATCCAAACGTAGTCAATAATATTGAGTCAAATATTACTAATTATATAACTAAGACTATAAATATTAGCATGAATGCATCTACAAAAATTTTTTCACAAACTCTAGATTTTGTATCTACTATAC
>DAVZGU010000217.1:0-4461 GCA_052274215.1 Clostridium sp.
AACTTAGCTATGACAAGAGGCTTAGTATCTTGTACACGAGATATATTGAGGAGAGTGTTTGTATGGAGAAATCAGCATGTATTGAAATGATGTTTACCGAGGTTCCTTTTGAGCAGCGATTTGATCTAGCAAAAAAGGCAGGATTTGATTACGTAGAATTCTGGTCCTGGAAAGATAAAGATATAAACAAAATAAAGAATCTATGTGATAAATATGGAATTAAGATTGCTAGCTTCTCAGGTGATAAGGAATTTTCCATGGTTAATAACGAAGAAAATGAAGCTTATATTGATTTTGTTATTAAATCAATAACAACAGCTAAATTTCTTAAATGTAAAAATATCGTAATTCATTCGAATGCATTAGGTGAAGGTGGAGTCGTTGTAAATCATTATAATGAAATAAGTGACTATGTTAAATTTGCAAATATGTTTGATGTATTAAAGACATTAGCACCAATTGCTGAAATGAACAGAGTTACTTTAGTATTAGAAGCTTTAAATACACAAATAGATCATGTTGGTAACTTTTTAGCTTATACTAAGGATTCCGCAGCTTTAATTGAAATGATTAATTCAGATTTTGTAAAGGTTTTATACGATGCATATCATATGCAAATTAATGAAGGAAATATCATTGCTACAATAAATAAGTATATAAAATCTATTGGATACATTCACATAGCGGATGTTCCTGGTAGAAATGAGCCTGGAGTTGGAGAAATAAATTACAAAAATGTAATGGATAACTTAAGAAGGCTTAACTATGAAGGCGTTATCGGATTTGAGCTTTCACCTCTTAAAAACTCTACAGATGTTGCTAGGAAATTAATAAGTCAGCTATAGTATCATTTTACATTGTTTTAAAAAAACTATAAAGTGGAATTGAAATAAAAGTGAAGAGGAAAATAAGTAATAAATGCATTTATATTCAAGATATGTTAAAATAATTTAAATAGATTGATTTTAAGGAGCGAGGCAAATGTATTCACCTATTTAATACACAATAAAGTTATAAAACATTTCAAAATTAACTTTTAAAACAAGGTTTTTTTGTTGTGCAACTTTGGAGGTGTATTAAAAGTGAATAAAAAGGCTAACGTTTATATAATGTATATTATTGTGTTTCTACAGGGATTTGTTTTTTATGGACCTATAGCTACGTTGTATAGGCAAAATAGAAACTTATCTTTGTCTAATATGTTTTTAATAGAGTCTATATCCTGGATATTAATGATTATTTTTGAAATTCCATGGGGATGGTTTGCAGATAAATTTGGGTATAAAAAAACACTTATTATTTCAAATTTTATATTTTTTATATCAAAAATAGTTTTTTATAAAGCAAATTCCTTTGGGATGTTCTTCATAGAACGAGTATTGTTAGCAGTATCATTAGCCGGAATTTCAGGTTGTGACATTGCTCTAATATATTCATCAGTTAAGCAAGAGGAGAGTGAAAAAGTATTTGGAATATATAATGCATTTTCAACTGGTGGTTATTTAATTGCTTCGATTATATTTTCAATGCTTGTAAAACAGTCCATGGATAGTACTGCATTTTGGACTATTATACCTTATGCAGTGGCCGCGGTATTAACCTTGTTTATAAAAGAGGTTAATGTGAAGCAAAATGAAAAGCCTAAGTTTAAGCAAAGTTTACTAATTGCTTTTAAAAACAAAAGCATTATTATATTGGTAATTTCTTTTGCCTTAATAAGTGAAGTAGTTCAAGTAGTAGGTGTATTTTTAAACCAATCACAATATGTGCGTTGTGGAATAAGTATTAAATATTTTGGAGTATTGGCAGTTGTTATGCAAATAGTTCGATTGAGTTCAATTAAAGCTTATAAAGTGAGCATTAAGCTAGGTTCCAATAGAAGTATTCAAATATTATATGTGATTATTACTATATGTTGCACAATGCTTATATTTACATCTAGTGCTGCATTAACTATACTTTCAATAATTGTTATATGTGGCAGTGCAGCTATAATTTCACCTATAGTTTTAGATATTGAAAACAGAAATATAAGTACTGCTAGCAGGGCGACTCTTTTATCAGTATTTGCTATGTTTGGAGATTTAACTGCCGCAGGGGCAAATGTAATTATTGGAAAGACAGCTGATATTTCAACGTCCTCAGCATTTATAACTTGTGTGATTATGTGTGTTTGTGCATATATATTATTGCTTGTTTATAAAAAAAATATCAAAGAAATAAAAACAGAAAAACAAGTTAATTAATAGTAGAAAAGGTGCTAATAAAACAAATTAAAGGAGAGATAAAATGAATATTTCACTAAAACCCAATATCAGTTTGGATGTGCTTGATAGCATAGATATTCGAGTAGGAACCATAATGTCTGTTGAGGATATTAAGAAATCAGATAAAATGGTAAAATTAACAGTAAATTTTGGAGATTTTAATCGTGTCATATTGGTAGGCATGAAAAAAGAGAGAGAAAATCCTAAAGAGATTGAAGGAAAGCAAGCACTGTTTGTTGTTAATTTAGAACCGAAAAAAATGTTTGGAGAGATTTCAGAAGGAATGCTTTTTGATATAGGATATGCTGATGGTTTGATTCCTGTTTTAGCTCAACCTGAAAAAAATGTTCCAAACGGCACAAGAGTGGGATAAGGTATTACTAATACCGATAGATTGGTATGCTTGCCTATGAAATTCCACTTTGCATCAAACATAGGAAAGCATATTAATAACTTTATATTAAGCTATATGTAATACAAACTGGTTTATGATTTAGGGGCTCATTAACTACTACAGCATCTATATTAAATATTTTCCTTAAGTTATATTTAGTCATTATTTCTTTAGGACTGCCAGTGCAAACTATGTTACCATCTTTAATTCCTACCATATAATCTGCAAACCTTGCGGCATTATTTAGATCATGAATAACCATAACAATGGTTTGTCCTTGCGTCTTATTCAAATTTTCTAGTAATTGTAGAATTTCTAGTTGATGTGCTAAATCTAAGTAGGTAGTAGGTTCGTCTAATAATAATATTTCAGTTTCTTGGGCGAGTGCCATAGCTATCCAGACTCTTTGCCTTTGGCCACCTGACAATGTTTCTATAGGTCTGTCCTTAAATTCCTGCATGCCAATTATTTTCAGTGACCAATCTATTTTTTCTTTATCTTGACTCGTTAGTTTACCGAATCCACTTTGATGAGGAAATCTTCCATAGGCTACGAGCTCACCAACAGTTAATCCATTTGGTGCTTGAGGACTTTGTGGCAAAACTGCCATTTCTTTAGATATGAAACTAGAACTTAAATTCTCAATGTCATTATCATTTATGTATATGACTCCACTTTTAGGCTTCAATATTCTTGCAATAGTCTTTAATATAGTTGATTTACCACATCCATTAGAGCCTATAATAGTTGTTATTTTTCCTTTAGGTATATTCAAATTTAAATCTTTTACTATGTCAAAATCTCCATAAGATATAGATAAATTTTCGGTTTTTATGCTGTTCATATGTAACCTCCTAAGTTATTCCTTCATAATTAAATAGATGAAATAGGGTACTCCAATAATTGAAACAACTATTCCAACGGGCATTTCAAGAGGAGCTAAAACATTTTTAGCTATGGTATCAGACAATAATAAAATTATTGAACTAACTAGTGCTGCAGTTGGTATTAATAATTTGTGCTTTGGTCCAACAAGCCGCCTTGCTATGTGTGGGGAAATTAGTCCTAAGAATGATATGGTTCCGGCAACAGCTGTAGCCGTACCAGCTAATGCCACGGTATATATTAGTAGTGCTCTTCTTTCTTTTTCTATATGTACGCCGAGTCCAACTGACAGTTCGTCGCCTAAACTTAAAACATCTAGATATCTTGCTTTATAAATTATAAGTCCAGTAAAAATAAATACAAATGGCAGAGTTGCAATAACATAACTCCAATTGGTTCCCCAAATACTTCCTGAGGTCCAAACCATTATTTTATTGAAATCTTGAGTTGTAAATCTAAATTGAAATAGGATCAATATAGCATTAAAAGCAGAATTAATACCTATCCCCATCAAAATCAATCTAGTAGGATTTAGACCCTTTTTCCAAGCTAAAGTATAAATAAGGAAAGCTGCAAAACCTGCTCCAAGCAAAGCTACGATAGGCATGGTAAACACTGTTAGCATGCTTATATCAGAATATACTTCTCCATTCATAAAATATATATAAATAACTACAGCCAAGGCTGCACCAGAACTTATGCCTAATATGCCAGGGTCAGCAAGATCATTTTTAGTTATTCCTTGAAGTGCGGTTCCAGCTATAGCTAAGGCACTTGCCACAAGTATAGCTATAATTATTCGTGGAAGCCTCATAGTGAAGAGTACCAGTTCCTGCTTTTTATTTCCCTGTCCAAATAAAGTTTTAATTACATCTAGAGGACCTATAGCAAAAGTTCCAATATTAAAACTAATTA